>NZ_JBYSYZ010000051.1:0-35540 GCF_058783925.1 Pseudomonas sp. FW305-70 | reverse complement strand
CCCCTGACACACCCCGCACGCAAAACCCCGCCACAACGACACACCGCAGATACACCCCCTTGATGAAATACGCCGGTCGATTGGCCTGGCCGATCAAAGCGCACAACTCACGGGGCATGCCCTCGCCCCGCCTCCCCGACCTGAAGGAGATCATCGTCCATGAACACCTCCATTTCCTCGGCCATCAAAGGCCTGAACCTGAGCCTCGACCGTGCCGGCGTCTGGGTTGCGCCTCTGGTGCTGCGAGTGTTCCTTGCCTGGGAATTCCTTGAATCGGGCCTGGAAAAATTCAACGGCCAGAACTGGTTCGCCGATATCCAGGAGCGCTTCCCGTTTCCGTTCGACCACCTTCCGGCGACGCTGAATTGGGAACTGTCGATGTGGGCCGAACTGATCTTCGCCATGACCTTGCTGGTGGGCCTTGGCACACGCTTCTCGGCGTTGAGCCTGATGGTGGTGACCCTCGTCGCCACCGCCGCCGTGCATTGGCCCGCCGACTGGCACACCCTGAGTGAACTTGCCCAAGGTTACGCCATCAGCAACAAGGGTTACGGTAACTTCAAGCTGCCCTTGATCTACCTTGTGACCCTTACTCCGCTGTTGCTGTCCGGTGCCGGCAAGCTCAGCCTAGACGCACTGCTGGCGCGTTACTTCTGGCGTCGCTGAAACGCAATCTGCAACGCGGACACACAGATTACGAAATTTCTGTAGGAGCGAGCTTGCTCGCGAAAAACCTGAGAGCACCGCGGGGTGTCAGGCTCCCCGCATCATCGTTGACCTCCATCGCGAGCAAGCTCGCTCCTACAGGTATCGGTATTCCCCGCAATTACGTGAACAACCTACCCAATCACTTCTTCCATCCCGGTCTGTTCGGCCAGCGTCAGATGCGCACTGCGTTCATGCACATGAGCGTGCGGTGTACGGTCAATCAGCAGGCTCAACAGTTCCGGGCGACTGTAGTGGCCGCGGGAATCCATCATGCGTTTGCGCTTGTCGATCAGGCCCATGTCGAGGTCGGCGATCACCTCGCCTTCACCTTCCTGCAACGAACCCAGCACTGTGCCATCCGGGCTGATGATCGCGGTAAAGCAGCCGCCGGAGATCGGGCCGATGGTGCAGCCGGTATCCGCCATGATCTGCGCCTGTTGCTCGGGGTACAGCCACGCCGTGGAGTTGACCACGAAACACGCGGCCTCCAGGGCATGCTGGCGAATGCTGACTTCCATTTGCGAGGCGAACAACGGACCTGCAAACGACCCCGGGTACATCGCCGCATGGATCTGTTCGCCATCGGCCATCAAGGCATAACGGGCCAGCGGGTTGAAATGCTCCCAGCAGGCCAGTTGCCCGATTCGCCCTGCCGCGCTGTCGACGGCCCGCAGGCCGGAACCGTCGCCCATGCCCCAGATCATGCGTTCATGGTAGGTCGGGGAGATCTTGCGGCGACGCTGGATCAGCGAGCCGTCGGCATCGAACAGCAGCTGCGTGTTGTACAGCGTGCCGCCATCACGCTCGTTGACGCCGATGGACACGACCATGCCGACTTGCCTGGCCGCAGCGCCGATGGCATCAGTGGCGGGCGAAGGCACGGTGACAGCCTGGTCCAGCAGCTTGAGGTGTTCGGCGGCCATTTCGAACGGCGACTGCACGAAGGAAAAGTACGGGTAGTAGGGCACGACGGTTTCCGGGAACACGGCAAATTGCACGCCCTGTTCGCCGAGTTCGAGAATCTTCTGCACCACTTTGTCGACCGTGCCTTCACGGCTGTAAAGAACGGGACTGATTTGTACGGCGGCGGCTTTGACGATGGTCATGGCGGTGATCTCACTGAGGAAGGATTTCAACGAGATCAAGATTACGCCAATAATATTAAGGCTTGAATGTCGTATATACCACTTTTCAGGACATCAACAAATCAACCCCGACTGGCCCGCTGAATCACCTGCGGCGGCTGCCCGAAGGCACGAATAAAAGCGCGGCGCATCCGCTCCCGATCACCAAACCCCGTGTCCGTCGCCACCACATCGATGGAGTGCCGCCCGGTTTCCATCATCAACCGGGCCGACTCGACCCGCAGGCTTTCGATGGCCTTGGCCGGGGACTGGCCGGTTTCGGCATGAAACACCCGGCTGAATTGCCGGGGGCTGAGATTGGCCGCGCTGGCCAGCTCCTCGACCGACAGCGCGGACTTCAGATTCTGCCTGGCGTAGTTCAGCGCGGCCTGAATCCGATCGGTCTTGGGGGCCAGTTCCAGCATCACTGAAAACTGCGACTGTCCGCCGGAACGCCGGTGGTACACCACCAACTGCCGCGCCACCTGGCGCGCAAGGTCGGCACCCAGGTCCTGCTCCACCAACGCCAACGCCAGGTCCACGCACGCGCTCATGCCCGCCGCCGTCCACAGATGACCATCATTGACGAAGATCCGGTCTTGCTCGACCTTCACCTTCGGGTACGCCTTGCGAAAGGCCGGCACATGCGCCCAGTGGGTGGTCGCCCGCCGACCATCAAGCAAACCGGCCTCCGCCAAAGCCGTCGCCCCTGTGCAAATCGAGCCCAGGCGTCGGGTGCCGTGACTGGCGCGGCGCAAAAACGCCAGCATGCCCGCAGTAGTCGGGCGGATCAGGTTATCGCCCAGGACCAGCAGCGTATCGAACGCGCGCTGGTCGAACGCTTCGGTCTGCACGGCAAAACCGGCGGACGTTTGCACCAGGCCACCCGGCTCGGACAACAAGGCAATGCGGTACAACGGTTCGTCACCGGCACTGTTGGCCAATTCGAAGGCGGCACACATGGCCAGCCCCAGAACCTGAAAACCGGGGTAAACAATGAGTCCGATCTGGTGCATGGCGGTATGACCCTGAACGTGGCATGCCTGATATTCAGGCCAGGATCTGTACTCTAACCCGAACAGCCCGCACCGGACATCATGATGGAGCGCCTCGCGCACTGGCCGATGGCGACGGATAATGAAGCGGTTTGCATCTCACCGAGGAATGGAAGGATGTCACTGACTCTTTATTTCCACCCGCTCTCGTCGTTCTGCCACAAAGCACTGATCGCCTTCTATGAACTGGACATCGAGTTTGAAAAACGGATTATCGACCTGGGCAACGACGCCGACCGGGCCGAACTTCAAGCGCTGTGGCCGATCGGCAAGTTCCCGGTGCTTCGCGATCACACCCGGCAAAAGAACGTGCCGGAGTCGAGTGTGATCATTGAATATCTGGACCGGCTCCATACCGGCCAGGCGCACCTGATTCCGTACGATTGGGAAGCCGCCCTGGAAGTGCGGCTGTGGGATCGTTTTTTCGACCTCCATGTCCAGGTGCCGATGCAGAAGATCGTCGCAGACCGCCTGAACGCCGCCAACGGCGACCTGACCCGCGAGCGCACCGCGCTGACAACGGCGTACGGCCTGCTTGAACGGCAACTGGCGGCTAGAACCTGGGTGGCCAGCCCGGCATTCAGCATGGCCGATTGCGCCGCCGCCCCGGCGCTGTTCTACGCCAGCACCCTCGTCCCCTTTGCCGACGATCATCGCCACTTGCGCGCTTATTTCGACAGGTTGACCGAAAGACCCTCGGTCAAGCGAGTGATCGACGAGGCAAGGCCCTGGTTTGCCTGGTATCCGTTTGCCGAGGCCATCCCGGAGCGCTTTCGCTAGAGGCTCGTGCACAAAGACCTTGCGCAAGCCTTGGCTGCACGCGGGTTTGCGAGGGAACATCCGGAACATGAGTAACGAGCGCAAAAAACCGACGAATCGACGAATAACAACCGTCGGTCGAGTGTTTTCTGATTGAGCAAGAAGAAAAATGGCAGGGGCGGCTGGATTCGAACCAACGCATGGCAGGATCAAAACCTGCTGCCTTACCGCTTGGCGACGCCCCTGTATCTGTTGCGATGAGTGCCAGGCACTCGCTTTCTTGAGTGGCAACAAGCGCTGTTGCCTGCTTGCGTGACAGGCTCCCTGAGGGCCTGTGCAAGTGTGGGCGGCAATTTACCAACTTTTGCCTCGTATGGGAAGCCCCAATAAAACAATTTGTTTTTTAAAACAGATGCTTAGTGTTCAGCCAAGTCCCCGGGAAGTGCCCGGCGCACATTCGGCCCGATCACGTCTGCTACGCTTTTCCTTTAGGGGATGGAATCGGAAATCGTTTGCTCAACACCCCTCCTTTGCCATTTGAGGGCGCAAAATGTGAAAGGCAAACTGATGGGCACCTTTGCAACCATCCTGGTGGTCGGGGCCGCGATTTATGGACTGAACACCTGGGAACACATCGAGAGCCAGCGACAGGAAGCGGTCTGCAGGGCCGCCCGGGAGCATCTCAACAGCCTGGAAACCCAGGCGCGAGCCCTGGCCTCCGGGTTGACGGTCGAAGCCTATGCCGAGGCCGAAAAAGCCGAGGCTGGCCAGTTGGTCCTGGCACTTGATACGGCCAGAAACGAAGCAGAGGTCAATGCCGTCATCGACAAGCACGCCGCGGCCATCGAAGCACAGATAACGGCCGAAGACGCCGAGGTCCACTCCCGCAGCGATCAACCCTTCCTCGGCCAGGAACTCAAAAAGCAACGCATCCCCACCGACATCAAACAGGAATTCAAACGAGCTGAAAAAGCCGTCCTCGAGACCTGCGGGTAGCGTCGACTGCAGCTACGGATTTGTCGCCAGCGTCTGGATTCCAGCAAGAACAGGCTGCAACCATGCTCCGCGCTTAAAACAAAAAAACGACAAACGAGGACGCCCTTTCGCTGGATCTTGAGCAAAAGGCGAGCGCGCCGTTGCGGCGCGCTCGCCGGTCACTCAGTGCGGTGCGCGCGGGATGGTCTTGAGCAGGTCTTCGGGGCTGATGTGACCGACCACGCTGCCCGGTTGCGGCAGATTGAGGATGTGGCCCTTCATCTTGCCGATGATGTGCATTTCACATGGCTTGCAATCGAATTTCAGCGTCAGCACTTCATCGCCGTGAATCAGTTGCATCGGCGCGACCTTGGTGCGCACGCCGGTCACGCCCTTGGCCTGTTTCGGACACAGGTTGAAGGAGAAACGCAGGCAGTGCTTGGTGATCATCACCGGCACTTCGCCGGCTTCCTCGTGGGCCTCGTAGGCCGCGTCGATCAGCTTGACCCCATGGCGGTGATAGAAGTCACGAGCCTTCTGGTTGTAGACGTTGGCCAGGAACGTCAGGTGCGAATCCGGATACACCGGCGGCGGCGTGGTTTCGGCTTTACGGCTGCCGCGCGGGTGGGCGGCGACCCGCGCCTGGGTCAAGGCTTCAATCACTTCGCGGCGCAAGGCCTTGAGCTGCGAGTTCGGGATGAAGAACGCCTGCGGCGCATCCAGCTTGATATCGATGGCGTGGTACTGGGTGGTACCCAGCTGGCCGAGCAGATCCTGCAACTGCTCCAGCGCCTGCTCCGGCTTGTTGGCCGCGCCGAACGGGCCGGCAAGCGTGACACTGGCGCTGATGCCTTCCTCGCTGGTCGCGGTCAGCGCCAGCTGTTCTTCGCGCAGGTGAGCGACCCAGCTCAGGGCGATGCGACGCTCGGCCGAGGTCCTTTGCAGCGCCTGTTGCCAGTTGTGATCGAGATTGCGATTCAGCGGATGGTTGGGGCGCAGCTTGTACATCCCCTCCGGCATCTCGTTGGGCTCGACGCGATAGCGATAACGCTTCTCGCCGTCCTCCTCGAATTCGCCCTTGGGTTCGGCGATGTTGGCGCGGAAACCCACCACTTCACGCTTGACCAGCACGTTGAGGCCGTCACCGTTGGACAGCGGCTCGTGCGTCACGACCTGCATGTCGCGCTTGGCGACCTTCTCGACCACACCCACCGGCAGACCGGTGAAGGTCGGCGAGTCAAAGGCGCCGATATCGATCTTGCGGTCAGTGACGAAGTAATCGGTGCTGCCACGGTGGAAGGTCTTTTCCGGGTCGGGCAGGAAGAAGTGCGCGGTGCGGCCACTGGAAGCGCGGGCCAGGTCCGGGCGGTCTTCGAGGACGTCGTCCAGACGCTGGCGGTAGTAGGCGGTGATGTTCTTCACATAGCCCATGTCCTTGTAGCGGCCCTCGATCTTGAACGAGCGCACGCCCGCCTCGACCAGCGCGCGGATGTTGGCGCTCTGGTTGTTGTCCTTCATCGACAGCAGGTGCTTTTCGTAAGCGATCACCCCACCCTTTTCATCCTTGAGGGTGTACGGCAGGCGGCAAGCCTGGGAGCAGTCGCCGCGGTTGGCGCTGCGCCCGGTCTGCGCGTGGGAAATGTTGCACTGGCCGGAAAACGCCACGCACAAGGCGCCATGGATAAAGAACTCGATGGCCGCGTCGGTTTCGTCGGCGATGGCGCGGATTTCCTTGAGGTTCAGCTCGCGGGCCAGCACCAGTTGCGAGAAACCGGCCTGATCGAGGAACTTTGCCCGCTCCAGGGTGCGGATGTCCGTCTGGGTACTGGCGTGCAGTTCGATCGGCGGAATGTCCAGTTCCATCACACCCAGGTCCTGGACGATCAGCGCATCGACGCCGGCGTCGTACAACTGGTGGATCAGCTGGCGGGCCGGCTCCAGTTCGTTGTCGTGCAGGATCGTGTTGATGGTGGTGAAGATCCGCGCGTGATAACGACGGGCGAATTCCACCAGTTCGGCAATCTCGCTCACCTCGTTGCAGGCGTTGTGGCGGGCGCCGAAGCTCGGGCCGCCGATGTACACGGCATCGGCACCATGCAGGATAGCCTCGCGGGCGATGGCGACATCGCGGGCAGGGCTGAGCAATTCCAGGTGATGTTTGGGCAAAGACATAGTTTTTTAGTCAGGCTTGTCACGGTCGAGGCGTGCATTGTAGCGGCGAAACGCCTGACCGGCACCCGTATGCTGCCCGGTGGTGGCCTTGGGCAGATCTGCCCTGCCTGAATCCTTGTGGGAGCGAGCTTGCTCGCGATGGACGTTAACGATGACGCGGGCATTCTGTATGCACGCGTCGCCCTTGTGTTCATCGCGAGCAAGCTCGCTCCTACATTATTTGATCGGCGTCGGCCAAATGCCCAACATCCCCTGTGGGAGCGGGCTTGCTCGCGAAAGCGCTGGATCAGTCAACACTTGTGCAGGCTGACACGCCGCCTTCGCGGGCAAGCCCGCTCCCACAAGGGGATTTATGTCGTACTCAGAACTTGTGCACAACAACATTCAACTGTGGGAGCGGGCTTGCTCGCGAAAGCGCTGGGTCAGTCAACACTTGTGCAAGCTGACACGCCGCCTTCGCGAGCAAGCCCGCTCCCACAGGTGTGTGTGTTGCCGAAATCAGGCCTTGGCCGCCATCGCGGTCACTTCCACGCGCATGCCTTCCACCGCCAGCGAGGCAACCCCGACAGCGGCGCGCACTGGCCACGGCTTGGCGAAGTAGCGTTTGTAGACCTCGTTGAACGCGGCGCGGTCGGCCATGTCGGTGAGGTAGATGGTCAGGTGCATCACGCGGTCCATGGAGCTGCCGGCACGTTCCAGCGCGACCTTCAGCGCTTGCAGGGTGCATTCGCTTTGCAGGGTGATGTCGCCCAGCTCCAGGCTGCCGTCGGCACGGGTGGGGATCTGGGTGGAGACCAGCACACCGCCGAAACCGACGACGTCGGAGGAAATCGAATCGGCATCGAGGTCAGGCGTAAAGGTCAGGTCGTGGTTTGCCATTGGAATTTCTCTTGCTTGAAAGGGTAAGGCGAGCGCCTTTTGCGCCGCCAGTTTACAGGGCCATTTCCGGCGCGTCGCTAATGCGCACCGTTCGGCTGCGCATGAGCCGAGCCGTCGTCATTGCAAGGGCGAAAACTTCGCCGGCAGATAGATCGTCGAGCACATGTCACGCAGTTGCGGGCCTGAGTTTTCCGGCGGCCAGACGCCGTCGGTGACCGCCTGGGTGCGCACCTGCAAGCGCTGCTCAAGGCTGGCCCACGGCCAGATGTGCAGATAGCGCGGCAGCGCGCCGTCGGTGGCGTAAAACGCCGCGTACACCGGAGAATATTGCTCGGCGGTTCGCGCCTCGATGGCTTTGCTCCAGCCGTCGAGTGTCGGCTGCAACCCGCCGCTGACCAGGTCGTAGACGCGCAACTCATAGAACGGACCGTGCCGGCCGGCGCTCAAGGGTTCGAGGAAGGGAAACAGCGTGTAGTTTTCGATGCGCAGGTCGGTGATGAACTCGTTGACGCCAAACGCCCCGCCCCCCAGCAGGAAACGCTCGCGCTCTGCCTGCCTTGAGTGTTCGTCGGCATAGCCACGCAGCACGGCGATCTGGTTCAACGGGCCGATCTCCGAGGCCCAGCAGCCCATCAGCATGCCGCCGACACTCGGGTCGTTCAGTACAGCCTCGATGCGCGCCAGGGCATCGGCGACGGTACGCACACGCACGGTGAAAGTGATCAGTTCAAAAAAACGCATGGCGACTCCGCCCATTGGTTTGCCAAAAGCCCACAGCCTAAGGCAGCCCCCGCAGGCGGGATATTGAGACTAACCCCATCAGTGACGGCATTTTCCGCAGTGTTCTAGGTAGTTCCTTTACGCCGGGCAGCGTTCGTTCATTCGAATCACAGCTGGATACGTGTCCCATGAGCTCGCCCCACTATCGGCCCAGCCGATTCAAACCTGCGAATTATCGATTTGTGCAGCAGTGCCTGGACCGCGAGCATGGCGTCACTTCCAACAACAAAAACCAAGGACCCGCCATGACCGCCCGATTTCACAACCCAGTGGATACCCGTTTCGGCTGGGGCAGCTTGCAAGAACTTGCCGCCATCACCGAACACCAGAACGTTGCCGTCGTGACCTTTCCCGAAGCCCGTGGCCTGGGGCTGGTGGATCGCCTCCAGTCGCTGCTGGGCGAACGCCTGGTCTACGTGATCGAAGATGTCCAGCCCAATCCCGATGTCGCGCAACTGCGCGCGACCTATGAACGCTTCTGGCAGGAAGCCGGCGATTGCCATGCGGTGATTGCCGTCGGAGGCGGCAGTGCCATCGACACGGCTAAAGCGCTGATTGTCGGCACCGAGTCAGGCCGCTTCGATGAACTGCTGGCATTGCTGGCAAGCGGCAAACCCTTCGTTCCGGCGCGCAGCAAACAGCTGATCGCAGCCCCGACCACGGCAGGCACCGGCAGTGAAGTCACGCCCTGGGCGACGATCTGGGACGCTGCCAACCACAAGAAGTATTCCCTGCACCTGGACTGTACCTGGCCAAAGGTCGCGATCATCGATCCGCAATTGATGCTCACGGTGCCGGCCAGCGTCACCGTGTCCACAGGCCTGGATGCCTTGTCCCACGCACTGGAATCGATCTGGAACATCAACGCCAACCCGCTTTCCGACACCTTCGCCATCTCTGCCATCGAGGACATCCTCGAATGCCTGCCCTTGCTGCGGCGTGACCTGTCCAGCCAGGAACTGCGTTCACGGATGGCCCTCGCCGCACTCAAGGCCGGCATGGCGTTCTCCAACACCAAGACCGCGCTGGCCCACTCCATTTCCTATGAGATGACCTTGCACTACGGTCTGCCCCACGGCATCGCCTGCTCCTTCACCTTGCCTCTGGTGTTGGGCCTTGCCTGGGGCCACGACGCAACGCGTGACAAGACCCTGCAACGGGTTTTCGGACCAGACCTGGACAAAGCCCAGGCCCGTTTGCGCGCCTTCCTGCACAGCCTGGATGTGAAGACCGAATTCGCCGACTACGGCGTAACGGCCGAAGAGGCGCAAGTCATGATCGATTTCGCCCTGCAGGGCGCACGCGGCAAGAACTTCATCGGCTCACGAGCGGCCTAGGGCTCGACAGCCCCCAAGACACTACACTGCCAGCGGCGTAACGAGCCGCGACGATTTCCTGCCGCACCTGAAAAAGAGTGCACCCTGCGACGCAACTCGCAGGGAACGAACAAGAATAAGGAAAAGATCATGAATCGTGCCCAAACCATGCCAGGTCTCGCCATACACACCACGTCGTTCCGCATCGCTCAGTGGCGCATGTTGCTGGCGGCCATGTTTTGCTATCTGTTTTTCTATACCGGGCGACAAACGTTCGGTTTCGCCATTCCCGGTATCCAGGCCGAGTTCGGCTTTACCAAAGAGCACCTTGGCTGGGTATCGGCCGCCATGCTCTGGGCCTACGCGATTGGCCAGGCCATCAACGGCAACCTCGCCGACAAATTCGGTGGCCGACGCATCATGACCCTGGGCGCGGTACTGTCGTGCGGCGCTAACTGGGTGACGAGCTTCGCCAGTAACTTTGCCGCGTTGATTTTGCCCTGGGGCATCAATGGCTACTTCCAGGCATTGGGCTGGGCACCGGGCAGCCGGCTGATCTCCAACTGGTGGAGCGCGGGTGAACGCGGCAAGGTCTACGGCTTCTACGTGTTCGCAGCCGGTTGCGCTTCCGTTCTTTCCTACGTGACCTCGATCGTCGTGCTGGAAGTGATGCATCTGGAATGGCGCTGGATCTTCCGCCTGCCCGTATTGCTCATGCTGGCGGGCGGCATCATCTTCTACCTGGTGGCCCGCGAGCGTCCGCAAGACCTGGGATTCGAACCGCTGGCCGACACAGGCGTGGCCAACGCCGAGGACAAGAACCATGAGGTGGCGCACGGTGAAACCGAAACATCGGCGCAACGCTACAAAGCGGTACTGAAGAACTTTCGCCTGATCATCGCCGCCGTGTCCCTGGGGTTCCAGAACGCTGCCCGCTACGGTTTGATCGTCTGGGTGCCGGTGCACTTCCTGGGCGCCAACTGGAAAAGCGGCGACAGCATGATCGATCCGAAATGGATCACCGTGGCCCTTCCGGTCGGCATGGCCATTGGCGCGCTGAGCAACGGCTGGATCTCGGACAAGCTGTTCGGCTCCAAGCGCTACCTGGCGATTATGCTCTACATGTTCCTCGGTGCGGCCACCAGTCTGTGGATGTGGACCCTTGCCCCCCACAGCGCGACCGGCCTTGTGGCGTTGTTCCTCTGCGGTTTCTTCGTGTACGGCCCGGCTTCCAGCTTCTGGGCACTGTGCCCGGACCTAGTGGGCGCCAAGCGTGCCGGCACGGCGACCGGCGTGATGAACTTCTCTTCCTATCTGTTCGCCGGCCTGGCGGAACCGCTGATCGGCAGTATGCTCGACAGTACCGGCAACACCTCGCTGATCTTCATCGTGGTCACCAGCGCCTGCCTGTGCAGTGCGATTGTCGCGTTGTTCATCAGGCGTTGATTGCCGGGCACGGCAGGTTGAATCGAAGACGCGGCTTCTGAACAGGATCGTCTATGTACCAGTACCACAAGTGGCTACGTTCATTTCATGCAGTGGCCAAGACCGGCAGCTTCACCCTCGCCGCCGAGTACCTGAGCGTCGGCCAGCCCACGGTCAGTGAGCAGGTCAATGCCCTGGAGAAGAAGTTTTCCGTGGAGCTGTTCCATCGCCGCGGCCGCTTTATCGAAATGAGTGCCGCCGGGCACCAACTCTATGCGATCACCCAGGGTCTGTTCGGCCAGGAGGATGAAGCCGTGCAACTGCTGCAGAGTTTCAAGCAACGCAAGACCGGCATGCTGCGCCTGGGCGCAGTGTCCCCGCCCATTGCGATGAACCTGACCTACGAACTGATGCAGCGGCACCCGGACATCGAGCTGGAAACCTCGTTTTCTCCGGAAAAAGAGACCCTGGATCGCCTGTTCAACTTCGATATCGATGTGGCGATCCTGGCCCTGTCCGAATTCGACCAGCGTTTTGACACGCAGCTTTACCGGCGCTACCCGATCATTGCGGTGGTGCGCGAGGACCATCCCTGGGCCCGGCAGAAAGAAGTACATGTCGAGCAGATCAGCGAAGAGAAATGGGTGCTGCGGGAAAAAAGCTCCCGCACTCGCCAATTGGTAGAGGAAAGCTGCAAGCGCCTGGGCGTCGCCCTCAATTGCGTCATGCAGTTGAACAGCCGCGAGGCCATCGTCCATGCCATCGCCAAGGGCATCGGTATCGGTTTCGTCTCGGCCGTCGAGTACGCCGAAACGCCCGGCACCAAACCGATCACCTTCGTCAATCACCCGTTTTCCATCGACTACCACCTGTGCTGCCTGGGCATTCGCCGAAACCGGCCGATGATCGCGGAGCTGTTCGACTCGAGTCCAACGCCGGCCACCTGATTTCACCTCACCCTTGAGCAATCCACAGGCCTACTTCCTGGCGACAGGAGGGACGGCCTGCCCACAACAAAAAATGGAGAAACACCATGAACTACCAACAACCGACCCAACTGCAAGCCGTGGTCCTGGACTGGGCCGGCACCGTTGTCGATTTCGGCTCCTTCGCCCCCACGCAGATTTTCGTCGAGGCTTTTGCCGAGTTCGGCGTCGCCGTTTCGCTGGAAGAAGCCCGGGGCCCGATGGGCATGGGCAAGTGGGATCACATCCGCACCCTGTGCAATCAGCCGCAGATCGCCGAGCGCTACCGTGCCGTGTTTGACCGCCTACCGACCGATGACGATGTCACCGCACTGTACGAACGCTTCATGCCGCTGCAGATCGAGAAAATCGCCCTGCACTCGGCCCTGATACCCGGCGCCCTGAACACCATCGATGCCTTGCGCGACAAGGGCCTGAAAATCGGCTCCTGCTCCGGTTACCCGGCCGTGGTCATGGAAAAAGTGGTCGAACTGGCGCGGCACAATGGCTACGTGGCGGACCATGTGGTGGCCACTGACGAGGTGCCGAACGGCCGCCCCTACCCGGCCCAGGCCCTGGCCAACGTGATTGCCCTGGGGATCAGCGACGTCGCCGCCTGCGTCAAGGTCGACGACACCTGGCCCGGCATTCTGGAAGGCCGTGCCGCCGGGATGTGGACGGTCGCGCTGACCTGTTCCGGCAATGCCCTGGGCTTGACCTACGAGCAATACAAGGCCCTGCCTTCCGACAGGCTGGACAGTGAGCGGGCCCGCATCGTCAGGATGTTCGAAGGCTCCCGCCCGCACTACCTGATCGACACCATCGTCGATCTGCCGGCGGTCATCGAAGACATCAATGCCCGACTGGCGCGGGGTGAAACACCGCAAGGATCCTGAGCGGATTCAGGCATCAAGCGGCCGTCCCACGGGCGGCCGCCTCACTTGAAAAAATCACTCGGCGTCTTGCCGAACTGCTTCTTGAACATGGTGGTGAACGCGCTCGGGCTGTCGTATCCCAGCGCCCCGGCGATGTCGATGATCTTCTCCCCGACGGCGATGCGTTCCAGCGCCAGCAGCAGTCGCGCTTGCTGGCGCCATTGGCCGAAAGTCATGCCGGTTTCCTTGCGAAAGCGGCGCTGGATGGTTTTGGCGTCGAGGCTCAACCGCGCGCTCCAGTCCGACAAGGTCGAGCCATCGCCCGGGTCCTGCTGCAACGCGCTACAGATCTGGCTGATCCGTTGATCGCTGGGCTGCGGCAGGTTCAATGGCAAGGTCGGCAGTATCGTCAGTTCATCCAGGATCAGCCGCAGCACCCGGGCTTCCCGCGAGTCCGGGTCGCCATTGAAATCGAAATCCACCGAGACCTTGATCAGCTCACTGAGCAACGCGGACACACTCACCGCCCGGGTTTCACCGGGCAGGTCCGGGCTCGCGCCGGGGTGCACAAACACGCTGCGCATCTTGATCGGCCCGACACAGCGAATCCAGTGCACTACCCCACTCGGCATCCAGATGCCACGGCTCGGCGGCACCGTCCATTGGCTGGTGGCGGCGTGCACCACCATCACACCTTCGATGGCATAGATCAGTTGATGCTTTTCATGGGAATGCGGCGCGATAAACCAGTTTTCCGGGTAGTCGGTCGCACTGCTGCGAACGCTCCAGCCGCCCTGGTCGATCTCCGCAAGAAATGTCTGCAATGGCTTGATCATGACGCCCTTTTTGCGATGGTCCGCGCCCGAGTTGCGCGAGACGGGCGACTTTGTGGGCCATAGGATAACGTCGAACCCTGAAATTGGCTGCGCCTTGCGTTCGCGGCTCGCGTTTTTTATCCGGAAACTGCCCATGTCGACCACTACCCTCAGCTCGCCCTCACCCACCGTCTCGGTCGCCAGCCAGGCCAGCCCCCTGGTCATGCGCGTCATCGGCGCCTGTGCGTTGGCGCACCTGATCAACGACCTGATCCAGGCCGTGCTGCCGTCGATCTATCCGATGCTCAAGGCCAGCTATGGCCTGAGCTTCACCCAGGTCGGCCTGATCACCCTGACCTTCCAGCTCACCGCCTCACTGCTGCAACCCTGGATCGGTTTCTACACCGACCGTCATCCCAAACCGTGGCTGCTGCCGGCCGGCATGGTCTGCACCCTGATCGGTATCCTGATGCTCTCGATGGTCGGCAGTTTCCCGGCGATTCTCGTGGCCTCGGCGCTGGTGGGGGTTGGCTCGTCGACCTTTCACCCGGAGACCTCGCGGGTGGCGCGCCTGGCGTCGGGCGGGCGCTACGGCCTGGCGCAATCGACCTTTCAGGTCGGCGGCAACGCCGGCAGCGCCTTCGGCCCCTTGCTGGCCGCCGCGATCATCATTCCCTATGGCCAGGGCAACGTCGCCTGGTTCGGCCTGTTCGCGGTGTTCGCCATCCTCGTGCAATACGGTCTGAGCCGCTGGTATCGCAATCACCTGAACCTGTTCAAGCTCAAGCAAGGCAGCAAGCCCACCCACGGCCTTTCGAAACGGCGGGTGACCTTCGCTCTGATCGTGTTGGCGCTGTTGGTGTTTTCCAAATACTTCTACATGGCCAGCTTCACCAGTTACTTCACCTTCTACCTGATCGAGAAATTCGACCTGTCGGTAGCCAGTTCGCAGCTGTACCTGTTCCTGTTCCTCGGTGCCGTCGCGGCGGGTACGTTCTTTGGCGGCCCGATCGGCGACCGGATCGGCCGCAAGCGGGTGATCTGGTTCTCGATCCTCGGCGCAGCGCCGTTCACCCTCGTCCTGCCCTACGTCGACCTGTTCTGGACGGGCGTGCTGAGCATGATCATCGGTTTCATCCTCGCCTCGGCATTCTCGGCCATCGTGGTCTTCGCCCAGGAACTGGTGCCCGGCAACGTCGGCATGATCGCCGGGGTGTTCTTCGGCCTGATGTTCGGATTCGGCGGGATCGGTGCTGCGCTGCTGGGGCACCTGGCGGATATCCATGGCATCGAGTATGTCTACACGCTGTGTTCGTACCTACCGCTGCTGGGAATTCTGACCATACTGTTGCCGTCTACTGGACAACGCTCGTCGGGAGCGTGAATAGCCATCAGGAGGCCCCCCCCCCCATGAAAATCGTAGTCACCAGCGTACTCGTCGATGATCAGGCCAAGGCACTTGCCTTCTACCGGGATGTCCTCGGCTTTGAACTCAAGCATGACATTCCCATGGGCGAACACCGCTGGCTGACGCTGACGTCCCCCGGGGATCCCGATGGCGTTGAACTGCTGCTGGAGCCCAATGCCCACGGCGCGGCTAAAACCTTCCAGAGCGCGATCAAGCAGGACGGCATTCCCTGCACGTTTTTCGGCGTCGATGACGTGCAAGCCGAATATGCCCGGCTCAGTGCCGCCGGCGTTCAGTTCACCCGCCCGCCGACGGTGATGGGACCGGTCACCCTCGCGGTACTGGACGACACCTGCGGCAACCTCATCCAGATCGTCCAGCACCACTCAACCGCCTGATCATTTCTGCTACCAACCCTGTAGCACTCGGTAACACCAGGCCCCAATGCGGTGCGTCTTTGCTGCGCGGCCACTCCAGCGCCTCGGTGGCCGAACAACTGAACATCAGCCCCGGCACGGTGAAGATTCACCGCAAGAACATCTACGCCAAGCTGGGCATTGGCAGCCAGTCGGAATTGCTGGGGTTGTTCGTTCGGGAGCTGACGGAGGACCCGTTGCAGGCGCCCGGCCTCAGGCTGCAAGCCAGATATCTGTCAGCTAGCCCAACACCCTGTGGGTGATCCGGAGATTGTGGTCAGGGCGGATCAAGCTGATCCAGTGCGCGGTTCACCGCCAGTTCGCCCAACATGATCACCTGCGCAATGCCCAACAGCGCATTGCGATTCGTGCCCTCCAGATGATCCACCAGATCGTTGGCCATGACATTGGCCGACGCCAGCGACTCGCAGGCATGCACCAGCAAGGTTTCGGTATTGAGTTCGGGATTGACGATGAACATCGTGCTGGGTTTGTGAGGGGTGGCCATGATGTGGGGGCCCAGTTTGAGGGCGCGCTCGGCGGCTTCGTGGAGCTTGTTTGAATCGAGGCTTTCGGACGGGGATGCCGGATCGGTGTCCGGCGGGTTGGGTGTGAGCTTGAACATGGAATGGACCTCTAGCGCGAATAGTAAGGAGCCATCACCTTCGCTACCAAACGAAAGGTGGCGGCCACACGCGGGTTGGTAGACCGGTCGCACTAGAACCCGGCGCCCGCAAGGGAGCCCCGCGCATGGCCACCATATAAAGCACAGTCCAAAAAAATGACTGTATTAAGGTGACGCAATGCGCCTAGAACGAACTCGGGCTACCAAACCCGATCGCTGTTTTTCAGCGACCGGCAAACGATAAAACCCACGCTCTAGACGCACAAGCCGGCGGATTCTGGCGTAACTGTAGGCAACGACGCAAGGTGTTGTAGCTTGCGGGAAGTAACGCTGACAGCGCTTAAACAAGCACGCTTAAACAGTGAATTTCCACATCACCTGTATCCAGGCTTGAAGCTCGAAGCTGGTCCTATCCCCCAAGCGATATCGAATACCGCAATGTGGTCAAACGCTATGGCGAGGTGCAGGCCGTCAGCGACCAGCCGTGGGGTGGTACCTGAAGTAAACAGTCAACCGCCCCCCTGTGGGAGCGGGCTTGCTCGCGAAGTGGCCGGCACATCCAAAAAACATGGCGCCTGACACGCCGCTTTCGCGGGCAAGCCCGCTCCCACAGGGGTTGTGGCCAGCCGTGGGATTGGCGTTCACTGAAGATCAAAACTGTGGGAGCAGGCTTGTGGCGACGGGCTCACAACGCGTAACTTGATTGACCAGCCCTCCAAGCCACGCCGGAGTTGATCCATGCGCATCGCCTTGCTGTCCGACATGCACCTGTCCGTCAACGCGGTCCCCTTTCCCGCCGTGGACGCCGATATTGTCGTGCTCGCCGGGGACATCGCGCGACCCGCCAAGGCCATCGAGTGGGCCAGGGCGTGCCCGGTTCCGCTGCTGTACGTGGCAGGCAATCATGAGTTCTATGGCAGTGACCTGGTCTCGACCTACGAACAACTGAACAGCCTGGCGCAAGGCACGCAGATCCACGTGCTGGAACGTTCGGAGTACGTGCACGACGGCGTGCGCTTTCTCGGTTGCACCTTGTGGTCGGACTATCGTCTGCTCGACAGCCCCGAGGACCGAGCGCTGGGTATCAACCTGGCGACTCAACTGATCCGTGACTTCAGCCACATCAAGATCGCCCCCGATTTTCCAGACCTGTTCACGCCGGCCATTTCCCAGCTGGTGTTTCTGCAGACGGTCGCCTGGCTGCAAGACTGCTTCGCCCGCGACAGCCGCACGCCCACGGTGGTGGTCTCGCATTTCGCCCCGACACGATCGAGCATCAGCCCGACCTTTGCCGATTCGCCTATCAACTCAAGTTTTGTCTCGGACCTCCAAGCGCGGATCAAAGACTGGCAGCCGGCGCTGTGGCTGCATGGCCACACCCATGGCAGTTTTGATTATCGGGTGGGCAATACCCGCGTGGTCTGCAACCCTCGGGGCTATGCCAGGAACGGCATCAACGAAAACCCCGATTTCGATGATGCCTTCGTGATCGATCTGGATTTCTGAGGTAACGCTCGAGTCAGCAGCACCGCGTATTGCACTTGCCCCGACCGAAACGCGCTTCCTGGCGTTCGCGGAAAAACGCCTCATAACTCATCACTGGCTCGCCCGGACGGTTGCGGGCCATTTGTGCCACGTAGTTGTCGTACTCGGGAACGCCGACCATCAATCGGGCGCTCTGGCTGAACATTCTGGCGACCTGCTGCAGTTTGCCGAACATGGCGGATCTCTCTGTTGTCGTGGGACCTGGCCCATGAAACCGCGCTCATGTATCGGCATTGTGTCCAGATCGGGCGCCTTTGTATTTTCAAGTATCCAGGCTCGCGCCCGATGCGACGCCGGCAACCCGCTACACTTTCCTCGCTCCGCCGCTGCACCCGAGCGGCCACGACCCCTGACTTCTGATCTGGAGGTATCCCATGAGCGACAGCAGCGAACTCACCACCTTTACCGGCTGGGCCGCCACGACCGCGGGCGCGCCACTGGAACGCTACAGCTACGATCCCGGTCCGTTGGGCAACGATGAGGTGGAAGTCGCCGTGGAGTATTGCGGCGTCTGCCACTCCGATCAGTCGCTGATCGACGACGACTGGGGTATCAGCCGCTACCCGTTCATTCCCGGTCATGAGGTGGTCGGTCGTATCGTGCGGATGGGCGATCAGGTGCGAGGCCTGGAACCGGGGCAACGGGTGGGCATCGGCTGGTACAAGGGCAGTTGCATGCATTGCACGTCCTGTATCGAAGGCTCGCATAACCTGTGCAGCACGGTGCAACCGACCATCATCGGCAGCCACGGCGGCTTTGCCGACCGCGTCCGCTCGCACTGGGCCTGGGCCCTGCCGATCCCGGCCGGGCTCGACCCGGCAATGGCCGGGCCGTTGTTCTGTGCCGGCTCGACCGTGTTCAACCCGCTGGTGGAATTCGGCATCAAGCCCACCGACCGGGTCGGCGTGGTGGGCATCGGCGGCCTGGGTCACCTGGCGCTGCGCTTTCTCAACGCCTGGGGCTGCGAAGTCACGGCGTTCACCTCATCGCTGAGCAAGCAGGACGAAGCCAGGCGCCTGGGCGCACACAAGGTGGTTGCCTCGACCGACTCCGATGCGCTCAACGCCATTGCCGGCACCCTGGATTTTCTCCTGGTCACCGCCAACGCCAACCTCGACTGGACCGCCATGCTCGCCACCCTGCGCGGCAAGGGGCGCCTGCACTTTGTCGGCGTCGTGCCCGACGCCATTCCGGTGCACGTGTTCAACCTGATTCCCCAGCAAAAAACCCTGTCCGCCTCACCGGTGGGTTCACCGGCCAACACCGCGATGATGCTGGAGTTCTGCGCCCGCCATCAGATCCTGCCGCAGGTCGAGATGTTTCCCATGAGCCGGATCAACGACGCCATCGATCACTTGCGCAGCGGCAAGGCGCGCTACCGCGTGGTGCTGGACGCCAGCCAGTGACAGGAGAGCCGAACGCGGTCTCCTGTAGGAGCTGGCTTGCCAGCGATGGTCGTCAACGATAACGCGTGCGAACTGGATGAACGCAGTCCCCTGTAGGAGCTGGCTTGCCAGCGATGGTCGTTAACGATAACGCGTGCGATCTGGATAAACGCGGTGCACTTGAGTCCATCGCCAGCAGGCTGGCTCCTACAGTTTTTCAGCGTGGACGCGTTCCCTTGTGGGAGCTGGCTTGCCAGCGATGGTCGTTAACGATAACGCGTGTGAGCTGGATGAGCGCGGCGCACTCGAGTCCATCGCCAGCAGGCTGGCTCCTACAGTTTCCCGCGTGGGCACGGTCCATTGTGGGAGCTGGCCTGCCAGCGATGGTCGTTAACGATAACGCGTGGGAATTGGATGAACGCGGCGCATTGGAGTCCATCGCCAGCAGGCTGGCTCCTACAGGTTTCCGGGATTGCGTGAAGGACCTTTTTAACCCTCAGGGATTGGCTACCTGCGCCGGCACCACTGCCATGTGCGGGTCATTCCAGCTGAACCGATAGGCTTTGCCGGTTTCAGGCGGCTGGCATTTGCCGTTGTCGGCATCCGCGCCCACGATCGACCAGTTCGCCCGGGCGTTTTCGCCCAGCTCACGGGCCGCTTCGGCTTTGAAGCACTGGTTCAAAGCGTCATCCGGTACCAAGGCGTAGGCCTTGGGGTGTTCGCGCAGATACCGCACGGCCTTCTCGATGGACGAGTTATCCATGCCGAAATGCACGATCGGCTGGCGGGCGAACAACCAGTGCCCCTCCTCCCAGTTGACCAGCACCAGATCGGCGCCCTGGGTCATGGTCGCCGCCTGCGCCATCAGCACCTGATCGATGTTGGTGCCGTCCTTGAGCGGTTCGATGAAACCCCGTGCAAACCACAGCGCGAACCAGGTCACCACCAGTGCCGGGAACACCCGACGCAAACGCGGGTGCTTTTTGAACCAGCGCTTGAGCAGCCAAGGCATCAGCGGCGCCGCGACCAGCACCAGCCCGGGCAGCGCCGGGTAGATGTACAACTTGCGCTTGCCCGTGCTGATGCAGAAAAACAGCACCACCAGCACCACCCAACCGAGCAACACCAGGACCCGGCCGTCGCGTTTTTGCAACTGACGGCGCCAGGCAGGCACCAGCCATGGCAGCACCAGCACCATCGGTAGCCAATACTGCGGAATCACCTTGGTGAAGAAGTACCAGAACGGTTCGCGGTGATGCCATGCAGCGGCATAGCGGCCCGCGGTCTGGCGCAGGAGGATTTCCCGCGCATAGGCCATTTCGTCCGCGCTGCCATTGAAGAAAATCGACAAGGCCAAGGGCAACAGCCAGATCGCGATAGCGCCAAGCATCAGCGCCAACCCGAGCAACCACTTGCGCGCCTCGCCAGGCATGGCCACCACACCGGGCCAGCCTTTGCGCACCGCATAGGCGTACGGAATCAGCAACAGCGCCGGCAGGAAACCCACACCCTTGGTGATCACACCGATGCCCATGGCCGCGCAGCCGGCGTAAAACCAGCGCCACGCCGGGCCGAGCAGCAGGTGCCGCGCCAGACCGTACAGGCCAAGCGAGGTGAACAGAATCAAAAAACTGTCGATCTGACCGGTGCGCAGGATGCTGTAGGTCTGATAGGTCGCCAGGTACAACAGCGCGGCGTTGCGCCCGATACGCTGGGTCCACAAGCGGCGGCCCAGGTCATAGACCATCGCCGTGACCGTCACGACCGAAAACAGTCCCGGCAGGTAAAGCGCGATGTTGGGCTTGCCGGTCAGCCAGGTGAAGAACGCCACCGTCCACATGAAAATCGGCGGTTTGTCGCCGTAGATCTCGGCGGCACGGTGCGGGATCAACCACGAGCCGTTCTGCAGCATCTCCAGGGCGACGCCGAGGAAGCGCTCTTCATCCACGTTCTGTGCCTGGCGTAGCCCCAGCCCCGCGCCAATCAACAACAGGGCAAGCAGCATCAGCCCCAGGCACTCGACCCGGGGCGACAACGATCTACGCATGGTTCATTCCTTCACGCTGCGGCTTTTGGCAATCAATTGCAGGTTGCGAAAATAGACGATGGAGCCAAAGGCCTGCCCGGCAATGAACACTGGATCCTGACGGTAGATGGCGTAAGCGAGCAGCAAGGAACTGCCGACGATGCTCAGGTACCAGAAGCTGGTCGGGATCACGCTACGTTTCTTGTATTCGCTGTACAGCCACTGCAGGACAAACCGCCCGGTAAAGGCGATCTGTCCCGCAAAGCCGACCACCAGCCACAGGGTTTCGCGGGTCAGCATCATCCTTCGAGCTCCTGGGCAATGGTGTTCAGCCGCGTGCGCTTGATCAGCCACCAGACGCCGATCAGGTCAAGAATGCCGACCAGCGCGCGGTCGAGGTTGCCGTATTTCGACACCCCGGCCGTGCGCGGCCGATGGTTGACCGGGTGCACGATCATGCGCCCGTTGTGACGCTGGATCAGCGCCGGAATGAAGCGGTGCATGTGGTCGAAGTACGGCAGGCGCAAGAACGCCGCGCGCTCGATCAGTTTCAGGCCGCAACCGGTGTCCGGGGTGGCGTCCTTGAGCAGGCGCCGACGCAGGTTGTTGGCGAACCGCGAGGCGTAGCGTTTGCTCGCGGTGTCGCGGCGATTGACCCGGTGCCCGGCGACCAGTTGCACATCGACCTTGCCCGGTTCGCCGCGCACCAGCGCCAGCATGCCGGGGATGTCCGCCGGGTCGTTCTGGCCGTCGCCATCGAGGGTCGCCAGCCATTGCCCGCGGGCCTCGCGAGCGGCGTGGTACAGCGAAGTGCTCTGCCCCAGCGACCGCTCGTGATGCAGGATGCGCAGGGGGCTCAAGCCATCGTGGCGGATCTGCCGCAGTTCCTGCAGGGTCGCATCGGTACTGCCATCGTCGACGACGATGATTTCGTACGACTCATCGGCCAGCGCCACGCGGATTTCCTCAAGCAGCGGCTTGAGGTTGTTGGCTTCGTTTTTGGCCGGGATCAGCACGGATACAAAAATGTCTTGGCTCATGGGGTCTCTCTCGCCTTTCATGATTTTTTCGAGATCAGAGGCGAACGCTTCAAATCCGATAGAACTGCCGATACCACTGCACAAACGCTGCGACACCGGTTTCCAGCGTCACCTGCGGGCTGAAGCCCACCCATTCGGCCAGTGCCGAGACATCGGCCCAGGTGCTGACCACATCACCGGCCTGCATCGGCAGGTAGTTACGCCGGGCCTGTCGATCCAGGGCCGATTCCAGGCACTCGACAAAATCCAGCAACGCCACCGGCATGCCACGCCCGATGTTGAACAGCCGGTTGACGCCAGCGCCAGAGCCTTGCGGCACCGGAGGCTTTGGCCGCAGTCGGGCGATGCCTTCGACAATGTCGTCGACATAGGTAAAGTCGCGCGCCATCTGGCCCTGGTTGTAGATGTCGATGGGCAGGCCTTTGAGGATGGCGTCGGTAAACTTGAACAGCGCCATGTCCGGGCGGCCCCACGGGCCGTAGACGGTAAAAAAGCGCAGGCCACTGGCTTTCAAGCCATACAGATGGCAGTAACTTTCGGCCAACAGTTCATTGGCGCGCTTGCTCGCGGCGTACAGAGATACGGGATGTTCGACAGGGTCCTCGACACTGAGCGGCATCTTGCTGTTGGTGCCGTACACCGAGCTGCTCGAGGCGTAGATCAGGTGTTCGGGGCGATGGTGCCGACAGGCTTCCAGCACATTGAGGAAACCCACCAGGTTCGACTGGGCATAGACATCCGGGTTGTCCAGCGAGTAACGCACCCCGGCTTGCGCCGCCAGGTGCACCACCTCGGTAAACCCGTGGTCGCGGAACAGGTCCATCAGGGCTGGTTTGTCGAGGATGTCCATTTTCCGGAAGCGAAAACCCGGCAACGTCTCCAGCACCTTGAGGCGTGCGTGCTTGAGCTCCACGTCGTAGTAGTCATTGAGGTTGTCGATACCGACGACGTCCTGACCCTCGCGGCACAAGCGCCGGACCGTATGAAAACCGATGAAACCGGCGGCACCGGTGACCAGGACGGTCATGGCACGCACGCCGGCGACTGCGCCGCGATCGGCGCGAGGTTACTGATCCGGACCCTCGTCAACTTCATGTGTAGTCCCTGCTTATCGCGTCATTCACGCACGGTTGCGTCATGAAGCTTATAAAACAGACACATTTCAGTTTGGATAACGCCGCGCACGACCTCTGCAAAAAACACTTCGCGGCCGAAATCAGCGCCGCTACCTGGCTGATCCGTCGCGGGGTTTATAAAACCGGAACAGGCCGATATCCACGGTCCTGATGTATTCCCTGGCCCAATCCGGCTTGACCGTACGATCATGGAAATACAGGGCACCCTGGGTGCGATCCGGCAGCTCCTTGTTCAGGGCCTTGCGCGCAATTTCCTTGGCCATCGCGTAAGGCACTTCTTCCTGGACCGAATCGGATTTGCCGTCACACCACCAGGAAAACTGGCAGCTCTTGGTCTCCGATCCCTGCTTGACCACTTTGCACACCGTGTCCGGAAAGCCCTCGTGGCCCAGGCGATTCATGACCACATTGGCCACCGCCTCCATGTCGGCAGAATCCTTGCCCTTGGCTTCCCAGTAAATGGAGCGGGCCAGGCACGTGATCGCATCGTCCAGCGGCGCGGCACCCGCCGGGTCAACGGCCTGGACCTCGGACGGGGTAATGGCTTCGACCTTGGGTTCCGTCGCGGGCTTTTTGTTCTCGGCGGCCTTCTGTTCCAGCACCTCAGCCTTATTCTCGGCCGACTCCTGTTTTTGTTCTTGATCCGTAGCCGATACCGGGCCGGCGAGCAGCGTGAGGGCCAGGCAGGTGGCGATCCAGTCGAAGCGCATGATCGGTGTCACTCGGTGAGCGATTCGATTCAGTGTAGTAGTGAAATGATGTCGCTTACCCCCACTACACTCTGGATAAATCCGTTGTCTTAAATGGGCCAACTTCGCGCATCATGAGCGCCATCTGCTCAAGGGGGATTTTCATGGGATTCATCTCATCCGCAATGCGCCTGGCCGGTTTGTCACTGGGCCTGGTATGTGCCGCCAACGCCATGGCGGCGGACGAAGCGCAATTGATCGAATCGATCAACGTCTACCGCAGCCAACTGCAGCGCTGTGCTGGTCAGGTGTCATCGGAGCTGCCGCCACTGTCGGCCGACCCACGCCTGGTGCTGACCGCCCCGAGCATCGGTGATCTGCAGCAGGCCATGGCCACTGCCGGTTATCCGATGAAGAACGTGCAAGCCATCAGCCTGTCCGGACCTCGCGATGCAGCCGCGGCGATGAAGGCGATCCAGGAGAGTTTTTGCCAGATCGTCCTCGACCCGCAATTCGTCGATGTCGGCGTCTTCCGCCAGGACCGGCAATGGCGCATCGTGGTCGCTCGGCCATTGTTGAGCGCAAGCCTGGGCGACGCGCAGGCCGAAGGCCAGAAGCTGCTCACCGAACTCAACGCCGCACGCACCCGCCCACGCCAGTGCGGCGCGCAGTCCTTCGCCGCCGCGCCAGCGCTGACCTGGAACGCCACACTGGCCAGCGCCGCCGAAGGCAACGCGCGCTCCATGGCCAACAACAACTACTTCGACCACAAGGACCGCGACGGTCGCACCCCGGGCGACCGCGCGGAACTGGCCGGCTACGACTTCCAGCAGATCGGCGAAAACATCGCCGCCGGGCAGGACACCGCACACAAAGTGGTCGAAGGCTGGCTGTCCAGCCCCGGCCACTGCGCCAACCTGATGAACCCGCAGTTCCGCGAACTGGGCGCGGCGTATGCGACCGATCCGAAGAGCGATGCGGGGATTTACTGGACGGCGATGTTTGGGGCGCAGTGAGTGCCATAGCCCCCGAAGCGATTGCATCGGGGGTTCTTTGTGGTCAATGAACAGGTCGAAGAGCGGAGTAACTTCACAAAATGAAAGATCCTTCTGAAGGAAATTTCTGAAATATGAAAAACCACACATGAAATCTTGAAATTTCAAAGCGCAATAAATATACCTAGCCCCTTACGACACCATTTCGAATAGCAAATTTCGACCTCAAAGTCAGGGCTCTATGAAAAACGCAATATCACCTACAAGAAATGACAACTTTTCTGACTGGTATCAACAAGTGATTATCCAGTCGGAAATGGCTGAGAACTCTCCAGTTCGAGGTTGCATGGTTATCCGTCCTTGGGGATATGGCATATGGGAGCAGATTCAACGAGAACTTGATCAGAAAATCAAAGACACAGGACATTCAAACGCCTATTTTCCACTATTGATTCCGTTATCCTTTCTTCAAAAAGAAGCCGAGCACGTTGAAGGCTTTGCCAAAGAGTGCGCGGTTGTAACCCATCACCGTCTCGAAAAATCAACGGATGGAACCCTTACTCCCGCAGGAACACTAGAAGAACCGTTGATCATCAGGCCCACCAGTGAAACGGTCATCGGTGCATCCTTTTCACGATGGGTACAAAGCTATCGGGATCTGCCGCTCCTTATCAATCAATGGGCGAACGTAATGCGCTGGGAAATGCGTCCTCGGATTTTCCTTCGCTCATCGGAGTTCCTATGGCAAGAAGGTCACACCGTTCACGCAACTCATGATGAGGCCTTGGACGAAACGCTAAAGATGCTGGATATCTACGAGCGCTTTACTACCGAGCACTTGGCCATACCGGTAATCAAGGGCGAAAAGTGCTCTTGGGAGCGTTTTCCGGGCGCCGTCAGCACCTATACCATTGAAGCAATGATGCAAGACGGCAAGGCCCTGCAAGCAGGTACTTCTCATTTTCTAGGCCAGAACTTCGCACAGAGTTCAGACATTCGCTTCGTGAACAAAGAAGGGATAAAGGAACTGGCATGGACCACGTCCTGGGGAGTATCCACGCGATTGATCGGCGCGATGATAATGGCCCATGGAGACGATGACGGGCTAGTACTCCCGCCCCTCGTGGCACCGACGCAAGTCGTCATTATCCCGATCGTCCGCGACGAACAGAATGCAGATGCCATTCATGACTACTGCAAAAAACTGCAAAAGCAGATATCCCGGAAAAAGCTGAAAGGGCAAAACCTTCGGACCAGCATCGATTGGCGGGACATGAACGGCGGTGAAAAAAAGTGGTACCACATCAAACGTGGCGTCCCTGTCCGCGTCGAGATTGGTATTAAGGAACTGGAGCAAAATGTGGTGTCTTACTCCTGTAGAAACAACTGCAAAATTCTTCTGAAACTTGACACTGAAAGTTTCGTTAAAAATATCTCGAAAATACTGACCGCCCTTCAAAAAGACATGCTGGAGGTAGCACAGAAGAAATTGTCCGACAACACCACAATGGTCACTACCCTGGACGAATTCAAAAAGCGCTTTAAACAGAACGCAAAACTTAACGCCTTTGTTCTTGCCCCTTTCAGCGATGACAAAAAAGTTGAAAACGCCATCGGAGAGCTTGGAGTAACCGTTCGCTGTATTCCGCTAAAACAACCTAAAGCTTCCGCGAACTGTTTATTTACCGGCCACAAAACGAACATGTGGGCACTTTATGCAAAATCATATTGACCCCTGACAGCGAAGGCCAATACACCCCCGCACGTCCAAAGCCTGAAGCGTTCAGCACTTACCTTGCGACCGATCAGATACAGCAACAGGATTGATGCCAGTGCGTTGGTGAGGAATACCACATTGATGATTTCGTACATTTACTCGGTGGAGTACGTCGTCAGCAAGTATTGGCCTACGTGCAGGTGAAACTGCCCGAATACACCGGCCAACAGGACGTGAACCTGGGCACTGTAATGACAAGACTCTATGCCCTTCAAGAAAGTTTTTGCGGTGAGACTGAAGTCCTTGGCCGCGGGGCAGATCGTACCTGTAGGAGCGAAGCTTGCTCGCGAAAAACGTCTGAACAACGCGATCATTCAGACAGCGCGCGTTATCGTTGACGTCCATCGCGAGCAGGCTCGCTCCTACAGGGAAACACGTACCCATCAGAACCAGGTCGGTTGGTAGGCTGCCTCGCTTTGGCTGTTGATCTTCTTGCCCCCTCGAGAGGCCGAGCGCAGGTTCTGCGTAGTGGGCACTGTAGGAGCGAGCTTGCTCGCGAGAAACCTGAGAGCACCGCGGGGTGTCAGGTTCCCCGCATCATCGTTGACGTCCATCGCGAGCAAGCTCGCTCCTACAGGCTTTTCCAAAGTGACCCGCCGTAAGGGTGGAACCAATAGTCGCCGTGACCGCAGAAATGGATATTCACCCAATCCAAACACCTCAAAGCGAACTGGAACCCTCTAACGACTTGCCCTCAGTGACTACTCATCCCCGCCGCCTGCATCAACATCCGCAACACCCCCGCCACCACCCCCAACGCAACCACACTGCCCAGCCAGATCAACACCAGCCACCCAAGGCGCTTGTACCAAGGCGCCGGTGCCGGTTCACGGGAATCAATGGTAGCCATCGCCAATCCTCACTTTGCCGCGGAACACGTAGTAGCTCCAGACCGTGTACATCAGGATGATCGGCAGGATGAACAACGCCCCGATCAGGATAAACAACTGGCTGGTTGGCGGTGATGCCGCGGCCCACAGGCTGATCGACGGCGGCACGATGTTCGGCCAGATACTGAACGCCAGGCCGATGTAGCCGAGGAACACCAGCATCAGCGTGAAGGCGAACGGCCAATGGGTGTGGCGTTGGCGCAGGGTCTTGAGCAAGCCGAACATCGCCAGCAAGGCCAGCACCGCCAGGCCTGCGAACACTGCCAGGTGCGCATGGGCAAACCAGCGGGTGGCGATGTCCGGATGCAGGATCGGCGTCCACACGCAGATCACGCCGATCACCGCCAACAGCAACCAGGCCAGGGGCCGGGTGAACAGGCGCATGCGCGATTCGAGGATGCCTTCGGTCTTGACCAGCAACCAGGTGCTGCCGAGCAGCGCATAGGCGACGATCAGGCCGACTCCGCAGAACAATGGAAAGGGTGCCAGCCAGTCCAGCGAACCACCGGCGAACTGGCGGTCGACCACCGGGATACCGGCAATGTAAGTGCCGATCACCACGCCCTGGGAGAAGGTCGCCAGCAGCGAGCCGCCGATGAACGCCATGTCCCAGACATGACGCTTTTCAGGGCTGGCCTTGAAGCGAAACTCGAACGCCACGCCACGGAAGATCAAGCCGCACAACATCAGGATCAACGGCAGGTACAGCGCCTCCAGGATCACCGAATAGGCCAGCGGGAACGCGCCGTACAGCGCCGCACCGCCCAGCACCAGCCAGGTCTCGTTGCCGTCCCAGACCGGTGCCACGGTGTTCATCATCACATCGCGCTCCTTCGCATCCGGGATCAGCGGAAACAGAATGCCCAACCCCAGGTCGAAGCCGTCCATGATCACGTACATCATCACGCCGAAGGCGATGATCACGCCCCAGATCAGCGATAAATCGATACCTTGAATACCCATGACTCAACTCCCTTCCTTCAATTGACGCGGGCGTCGGTTTCGAGGATTTCAGCGTCGGCGGACAGCGGCCGGCGCGGTGTGATGACCTGATCGGCATGCCCCGCAGGCGCGTGCTCGTGATGGGGTTTTGGCCCCTTGGCCACCAGTTTCATCATGTAGCCGATACCCACCGTGAAGACCGAGAAGTAGATCACCACGAACAGCGCCAACGAGAGGCTCAACTGGGTGACGCTGTGATTGGACGCGGCATTCGCGGTACGTTGCAGGCCGTACACCACCCACGGCTGGCGCCCCACCTCCGTGGTGATCCAGCCGGCGAGCATGGCGATCAGGCCGCTCGGCCCCATCCACAGCATCAGGCGCAGGAACCAGCGGTTGCGGTAGATGGCGCCGCTGCGACGCAGGACCAGGCCGAGCACGCCGGCCAACACCATCAACATGCCCAGCCCGGCCATGACGCGGAAGCTCCAGAAAATGATCGTCGCGTTGGGGCGATCCTCTTTCGGGAAGCTCTTGAGCGCCGGGATCTGCTTGTCGAGGCTGTGGGTCAGGATCAGGCTGCCCAGGTAGGGGATTTCGATGGCGTATTTGGTTTTTTCGGCCTGCATGTCCGGGATGCCGAACAGCACCAGCGGCGTCGCTTCGCTACCGTTGTTTTCCCAGTGCCCTTCGATCGCGGCGATCTTCGCCGGTTGATGTTCCAGGGTGTTCAAGCCGTGGGCGTCGCCGACCACAGCCTGGATCGGGCAGACGATCAAGGCCATCCACAACGCCATCGACAGCATCTTGCGCACTTGTTTGGTGTCGTTGCCGCGCAGCAGGTGCCAGGCCGCCGACGAGCCGACAAAGAACGCCGTGGCCACGAAGGCGGCAATCGCCATGTGCGCCAGGCGGTACGGGAACGACGGGTTGAACACGATGGCCAGCCAGTCCAGCGGCATCACGCGACCGTCGACGATCTCGAAACCCTGTGGCGTCTGCATCCAGCTGTTGGAGGCGAGAATCCAGAAGGTCGAAATCAGCGTGCCGATGGCGACCATCACCGTCGAGAAGAAGTGCAAGCCGCGCCCTACCCGGTTCCAGCCGAACAGCATGACCCCGAGGAAACCGGCCTCGAGGAAGAACGCCGTGAGCACTTCATAGGTCAGTAACGGCCCGGTGATGCTGCCGGCGAAGTCGGAGAAGCGGCTCCAGTTGGTGCCGAACTCGTAGGCCATGACCAGCCCCGAGACCACGCCCATGCCGAAGTTGACGGCGAAGATCTTCGACCAGAAATGGTAGAGATCGCGGTAGGTATCGTTGTGGGTCTTCAGCCAAAGCCCTTCGAGCACCGCCAGGAAACTGGCCAGCCCGATGGTGATGGCGGGAAAGATGATGTGGAACGAAACCGTGAACGCGAATTGCATCCGCGCCAGGTCCAGTGCCTCCAGGTTAAACATGTCGATATCCTCATCGCGGATTTAAAACTGTGGGAGCGAGCTTGCTCGCGATGAGGCCGGCACCTTCAACATCAATGGCGCCTTGCACCCTGCAATCGCGAGCAAGCTCGCTCCCACAAAGTCTTGAGTGATCGGTACTACGCAGCGGAGGTCGAAATCAGGTTGCTGGCCCTGGCCTGCTCCAGCCGGATGGCGACGAACTTGGAAGTCGGGGTGAAGGTGCGGTCACCGTAACTTTCCAGCGGCACCAGCGGATTGGTCTCCGGGTAGTACGCCGCCGCCTGACCGGCCGGAATGTCGTAGGCGATCAGGGTGAAACCGCTGACCCGACGCTCGCGATCGTCGTCCCACAGCGCCACCAGGTCGACCTTCTGCCCCGGTTCGAAACCCAGCCGGCGAATGTCCTGCTCGTTGGCGAACACCACGTCGCGCATGCCGTACACCCCGCGATAGCGGTCATCCAGGCCATAGAGCGTGGTGTTGTACTGATCGTGGGAGCGCATGGTCTGCAGGATCAGGTGCGGCTTGACCGCCAGGTTGCGCACGCCCTCGCTGATCAGGTGCTCCGGCAGCACGCTCGGGGTGAACTGGGCCTTGCCGCTGGCGGTTTTCCAGATGCGTTTGGCTGCGTCGTTGGGCATGTGGAAACCGCCCGGGTGCAGCAAGCGCCGGTTGAAATCTTCGAAACCGGGAATGGTGTCGGCAATCATGTTGCGGATGCGCCCGTAGTCGCCGATGGCCCAGTTCCAGTCGATCGGGTGCTTGCCCAGTGTCGCGGCCGCGATGCCGGCGATGATCGCCGGCTCCGACAGCAGGTGTTTCGACTTCGGTTTCAGTTGGCCATGGGAGATGTGGATCATGCTGAAAGTGTCTTCCACGGTCACGCCTTGCGGCCCTTCGGCCTGGATGTCGATGTCGGTGCGGCCCAGGCACGGCAGGATCAGCGCCTCACGACCGGTGACCAGATGGCTGCGGTTGAGCTTGGTGGCGATGTGCACGGTGAGGTCGCACTTGCGCAACGCAGCGTGGGTACGCGGCGTGTCGGGGGTGGCCTGGGCAAAGTTGCCGCCCAGGGCGATAAACACTTTCGAGCGCCCCTGCTCCATCGCGCCGATCGCCATCACGGTGTTGTGGCCATGCTCACGCGGCGGCTTGAAGGAGAAGCGTTTTTCCAGGGCATCGAGCAACTCGGTGGGCGCCAGCTCGTTGATGCCCATGGTGCGGTCGCCCTGCACGTTGCTGTGACCGCGAACCGGTGACAGGCCCGCGCCGGGCCGGCCGACATTGCCGCGCAGCAGCATCAGGTTGATGACTTCCTGCAGGGTCGGCACCGAGTGCGTGTGCTGGGTCAGGCCCATCGCCCAGCACATGATCACCCGTTTGGCCCGGGCGTACATGCGGGCGGCGAGTTCGATGTCTGCCAGGGGCATGCCCGACTGCTGCTCGATGTGCTCCCAACTGGTGGCGTCGACTTCGCCCAGGTAGGCCCCCATTCCCGAGGTGTGTTCGGCGATGAACGCATGGTCGAACACCGGCTCGCTGCCGCTGACCTGTGCTTCGCGCTCCCACTGCAGCAGGAACTTGACCATGCCGCGCATGACCGCCATGTCACCACCCAGGGCCGGGCGGAAGTACGCGGTGTTGGTCGGCTCGGAGCCGTTCATGAGCATTTCGATCGGGTGCTGCGGATGCTGGAAGCGCTCCAGTCCGCGCTCCTTGAGCGGGTTGATGCAGATCACCTGGGCCCCGCGCTTGACCGCTTCGCGCAAGGGCTCGAGCATCCGCGGGTGGTTGGTGCCGGGGTTCTGGCCGATGACGAAGATCGCGTCGGCATGCTCCAGGTCGTCAAACACCACAGTGCCTTTGCCCACGCCGAGGCTTTCGATCATGCTCACCGCGCTGGCTTCGTGGCACATGTTGGAGCAGTCCGGAAAGTTGTTGGTGCCGTAGGCCCGCACGAACAACTGATAGAGGAATGCCGCCTCGTTACTGGCCCGGCCCGAGGTGTAGAACTCGGCCTGGTCCGGCGACTCCAGCGCGTTGAGGTGCCGGGCGATCAGCGCGAAGGCCTCGTCCCAGGTGGTTTCCACGTAACGGTCGGTGGCTGCGTCATAGCGCATCGGGTGGGTCAGGCGACCCTGATACTCCAGCCAGTAATCGCTCTGTTCGGCCAGCGCCGAGACGCTGTATTTGTTGAAGAACGCCGGGTCGACCAGACGCCCCGTGGCTTCCCAGTTAACCGCCTTGGCGCCGTTTTCGCAGAACTTGACCATGCCGTTTTCCGGCGACTCGCCCCAGGCGCAACCGGGGCAGTCGAAGCCGCCGTTCTGGTTGGTCTTGAGCATGGCGCGAATGTTCTTCAGCGCGTTTTCACTGCCCAGCCAGTTCTTGGTGACAGCAATCAGTGCACCCCAACCGGCGGCGGCACCTTTGTAGGGTTTGTAGCGGTCGACTTGAGACATGGTACTTCTCCGTGACCTGATTCAGGCCATTGATCGTTTGACGGAGAAAAGCATATTAACAGGGGTAAATTATTGTCTAATCGCTATTTGCGACCACATGATCGAGGATATTTATCATCGTTTTTTATTGTTATTTTTCAATTACTTGAAATAACTTGCAGCCCTTCAAATCCCAAAATTAAGCTCATCATCGACCCGCTCGATCACCCGGTTGTTAATAGTGATTGGACGCCCGTTAAAGTTGCTCTTAGCCTGCGCTCAACAGATCCGTTATCAGCGCAATACCTGTAGGAGCGAGCTCGCTCGCGATGGACTCAAGAACACCGCGTTTAGTCAGTAAACACGCGTAATCGTTAACGACCATCGCGAGCAGGCTCGCTCCTACACCTTTTCTCAACAGACCCGTTATCAGCGCAATACCTGTGGGAGCGAGCTCGCTCGCGATGGACTCAAGAGCACCGCGTTCAGCCAGTCAGCACGCGTCATCGTTAACGACCATCGCGAGCAAGGCTCGCTCCTACACCTGCGCTCAACAGATCCGTTATCTGCGCAATACCTGTGGGAGCGAGCTCGCGATGGACTCAAGAGCACCGCGTTTAGTCAGTAAACACGCGTCATCGTTAACGACCATCGCGAGCAAGCTCGCTCCTACAAAAGGCAAAACCCGATTAACGGAATGTCCTTTCAACGCATGCAGTACCAAGCGAGGGTGTCATGTCAGAACGAGTCTTGATCGATGGCTTCTCCCGGCGCGTGGACTATCTGCGCATGTCGGTCACCGACCGCTGCGATTTCCGTTGCGTGTATTGCATGGCCGAGGACATGCAGTTTCTACCCCGCCAACGGGTGCTGACCCTGGAAGAGATCTATCAAACGGCGCAAAGCTTCGTGGCGCTGGGCACCCGCAAAATCCGCCTGACCGGAGGCGAGCCGCTGATTCGTCCGGGCGTGGTGCAGCTGTGCGAGAAAATCGCCGCCCTGCCCGGCCTGCGCGAACTGTGCATGACCACCAACGGCTCGCAACTGGCCAGACTGGCCGTGCCGTTGTTCGAGGCCGGGGTCAAGCGCCTCAACATCAGCCTCGACTGCCTGGACCCGCAACGCTTTCGCGAACTGACCCGCACCGGTGACCTGGCGCAGGTCATCAAGGGCATCGACGCGGCTAACCAGGCGGGCTTTCGCAACACCAAGCTCAACTGCGTGGTGATGAAGGGCCGCAACGACCATGAGATCAATGATCTGGTGAGCTTCGCCATCGACCGCAACCTGGACATCTCCTTCATCGAGGAAATGCCGTTGGGCACCATTGACGAGCACAGCCGCGCCGAATCGTTTTTCGCCAGCGCCCAGGTCCGCGAACGCATCGCCGAACGCTACACTTTGATTGATTCCGCCGAGTCGACCCAGGGTCCGTCGCGCTACTGGCGCCTGGCCGAAGCGCCGCAGATTCGCCTGGGGTTCATCTCCCCCCACAGCCACAACTTCTGCGGCACCTGCAACCGGGTGCGACTGACCGTGGAAGGACGCCTGCTGCTGTGCCTGGGCAATGAACACTCGGTGGATCTCAAGGCTGTCTTGCGCAGCCACCCCGGACAGCCCGAACGCCTGGAGCAAGCCATTATCGAGGCGATGAAACTCAAGCCTTATCGACACAATTTCGAAGTGAACGACGAAGTCCAGGTCATTCGCTTCATGAACATGACGGGCGGCTGAACCCCATGATCGTGAGACCTAAACCCAACCTGATCGGCGTGCTGACGTCCCTCAAGGGTTCGATTGCCAAGCGCATTGCCTGGCGCAGCCTGATGGTGACGTTGCTCGCCTCGGCCATCGTGCTCATCGAAACCTTGCACCCCAGCTACTTTTCCAAGGTCAGCGCAACGCCCTTCACGCTGCTGGGGTTGTCGTTGTCGATCTTCATGAGCTTTCGCAACAACGCCTGCTACGACCGCTGGTACGAAGCGCGCAAGGCGTGGGGCGATGTGATAGTCGAAGTCCGCTCGATGATTCGTGAAACCCTGGTGATCAAGGACACGGATGAGCGGCATACGATCCTCAGTAACCTGTGCGGCTTCGCCCATGCCCTCAACGCGCGGCTGCGCCAGGAAAACGAACTGGCCGCCAGTGGTGATTGGCTGCACCCGATGCCCAAGGGCAACACCACGGACATCAGCGGGCAGATCCTGATGCAGGTCGGTCAGCAGTGCTCGACACTCAACGAGTCCGGTGCGATCAACGACTGGCGCTACACGCTCATGGCCAACCACCTGGCCGGCCTGACCCACGCCCAGGCGGTCTGTGAGCGGATCAAGAACACCCCGCTGCCCTTCCCCTACACCCTGTTGCTGCACCGCACCATCTACCTGTTCTGCATCCTCCTGCCGTTTGCCATGGCCGAACCCCTGGGCTGGCTGACACCGATCTTCACCGCGATTGTCAGCTACACCTTTTTTGGCCTGGATGCGATTGCCGACGAACTGGAAGACCCCTTTGGCCGCGACGAAAACGACCTGCCCACCGACGCCATCGTGCGCAACATCGAGCGCGATGTGCTGGCGGCACTGGGCGTGACGGAGTTGCCGCCGCAACTGGAGCCGGTGGACTTCGTGCTGAACTGATTTTCAGGAAACACACAAGACCTGTAGATAGCGGTTTGTCTGCCAACATCTCTGTTGGATGTGCCGGCCTCTTCGCGGGCAAGCCCGCTCCCACAGGGATTGTGGCCTGCCGCGGGATTGGCGTTCACTGAAGATCAAAACTGTGGGAGCGAGCCTGCTCGCGAAGGCGGTCTGTCTGCCAACATCTCTGTTGGATATGCTGGCCTCTTCGCGGGCAGCTAGTCCCGGGATTGGCACTCGCTGAAAATCAAAACTGTGGGAGCGGGCTTGCTCGCGAA
>NZ_JBYSYZ010000050.1:0-38618 GCF_058783925.1 Pseudomonas sp. FW305-70 | reverse complement strand
CGAATTCTACAGCGTTACTCGCTGCTGTCAACACCTCTTTTTCAACTTCCCTGGCGCTTCGATGACCTGAAGCAACCTGCTGCCGAAAACTGCGTAACTCTTTGTCTACCAAGGAGTTTTCCGTTTCGACTGCGCCGGAAGTGGGGCGAATTATAGACATCTGAAATCAGCCGTCAAGCACTGATTCAGGTTTTCTATCAATAACTTACAGAAGGCGCTAAAACGCCCCGAAGGAAGCCTGAAAGGAGTGGAAAAATGCGCCCTCTATATAGAAGAGCTTCCTCAACGCCAGCCGCTGCCCAGGTCATGGCCGAATAGCGAGCCCACCGCACACGGAAAATTGTGCTGGCCATCAAAAAACAAAAAAGCGCCCAAGGTGCTTTTTTGTCAGCGCTTTCAGCTGAATAACGTCGCCACCCCGGCCCGCGCCGTATGTAGCTTCTTATAGCTGTCGATCAGACGAAGGTGCCTGTCGAGGCCTTCCAGCTTCATGCTCGTCGGTGTCAGACCGTAGAAACGTACGCTGCCATCGACCGACCCTATCGCCGCATCCATCCGCTCGTCACCGAACATCCGGCGGAAGTTGACCTCGTAGTCGCTCAGTTCCAGATCATCGTCCAGCTGCATTTCCAGCACGACGTTCACCGCTTGATAAAACAGGCCGCGTTCGACGGTGTTGTCGTTGTACTGCAAGAAGGCTTCCACCAGATCCTTGGCCTGATCAAACTTCTGCAAGGCAAGATAAATCAGCAGCCTCAGCTCCAGGATCGTCAGCTTGCCCCAGGGCGTGTTGTCGTCGAATTCGATGCCGATCAGGGTGGTGATGTCGGTGTAATCATCCAGCTCGCTGCTTTCCAGCCCCTGGGCCAGCGATCGCAGGCCGACTTTGCTCAGGCTGTGCAGATTCAGGATGTCGGCGCGGAACTGCAGCGCCTTGTTGGTGTTATCCCAGATCAAATCTTCGACCGGATAAATTTCCGAGTAATCCGGCACCAGAATGCGGCAGGCCTTGGCGCCGATATGCTCATAGACCGCCATGTACACTTCTTTGCCCATGTCTTCGAGAATGCCGAACAAGGTCGCGGCCTCTTCGGCATTGGAGTTTTCGCCTTGACCGGAGAAATCCCACTCAACGAATTCGAAGTCCGGCCTGGCACTGAAGAAGCGCCACGAGACCACACCGCTGGAGTCGATAAAGTGCTCGACGAAATTGTTCGGCTCAGTCACCGCCTGCCCTTCGAAGGTCGGCTGCGGCAGATCATTCAGGCCTTCAAAACTGCGGCCCTGCAGCAGCTCCGTCAAGCTGCGTTCCAGCGCCACTTCCAGGCTTGGGTGCGCGCCGAACGAGGCAAATACGCCACCGGTACGCGGATTCATCAAGGTGACGCACATCACCGGGAACTCCCCGCCCAGCGACGCATCCTTGACCAGCACCGGGAAGCCCTGCTCTTCCAGGGCCTGGATACCGGCCAGGATGCCCGGGTACTTCGCCAGCACTTCCTGCGGCACATCCGGCAGGGCCATTTCGCCTTCAAGGATTTCGCGCTTGACCGCGCGTTCGAAGATTTCCGACAGGCACTGCACCTGCGCTTCAGCCAGCGTGTTGCCGGCGCTCATGCCATTGCTCAGGAACAGGTTTTCGATCAGGTTGGACGGGAAGTACACCACCTCATTGTCCGACTGGCGCACAAACGGTAGCGAACAAATACCGCGCTGGGTGTTGCCGGAGTTGGTGTCGTACAGATGCGAACCACGCAACTCGCCATCCCGGTCGTAGACCTTCAGGCAGTACTCGTCGAGGATTTCGCTCGGCAGCTCGTCCTTAGGGCCCGGCTTGAACCAGCGCTCGTCCGGATAATGCACAAACGCCGCATTGGCGATGTCCTCCCCCCAGAACTGATCGTTATAGAAGAAGTTGCAGTTGAGCCGCTCGATAAACTCGCCCAACGCCGATGCCAGCGCGCCTTCCTTGGTCGCGCCTTTGCCATTGGTAAAACACATCGGCGAGTGCGCATCGCGGATGTGCAGCGACCACACATTGGGGACGATGTTGCGCCAGGAGGCGATTTCAATCTTCATGCCCAGGTCGGCCAGGATGCCCGACATGTTGGCGATGGTTTGCTCCAGCGGCAGGTCCTTGCCCGCAATGTAGGTGCCCGCCTCGGAGGTCGAGTGCGGCATCAGCAGCGCCTGGGCATCGGCGTCGAGGTTTTCGACCTCTTCAATCACGAACTCAGGCCCGGTTTGCACCACCTTCTTTACCGTGCAGCGGTCAATGGAGCGCAAGATCCCCTGGCGGTCCTTGGCGGAGATGTCCGCCGGCAATTCGACCTGAATCTTGAAAATCTGGTTGTAGCGGTTTTCCGGGTCAACGATGTTGTTCTGCGACAGGCGGATATTTTCGGTGGGGATGTTGCGAGTCTCGCAATACAACTTCACGAAGTACGCCGCACACAACGCCGACGAAGCCAGGAAATAATCGAACGGCCCCGGCGCCGAGCCATCACCCTTGTAGCGAATGGGTTGATCGGCGATCACCGTGAAGTCGTCGAACTTGGCCTCAAGTCGAAGGTTGTCGAGAAAGTTGACCTTGATTTCCATGTGCGATTACCAGAATAACGAGCTAAACGATTTGGCCGCCATTATCCGGTTTTTCAGCGCAGACCGTTAACTTTCCACTATTTATCGATCAACGCGACACCACGCTCCTCCAGCAGGCGCACAAACATCGTGAGGCTCTGCGACACCGTCCCCCTGCGCCACACCAGCCAGGTACGCAGATAGCGGAACGACTCCGACAACGGCCAGACGCTGACCGTCGTACACCCCGGCATGCTTTCGAGCATGCTGCGTGGCATCAGCGCCAGGCCGGCCCCGGCGCTGACGCAGGCCAGCATGCCGTGATAGGACTCCATTTCGAATATCTTGCCGGGCACCGCCGCGCCATTGGCAAACCAGCTTTCGAAATGATGGCGATAGGAGCAGTTGGAGCGGAAGGCATAGATGTTTTCGCCATTCACATCCTTGGCCCGATGAATCGGCTCATGATTGAGCGGTGCGATCAGGACCATCTCCTCCTCGAACGCCGGTACGCCTTCCAGCGCCGGATGCAACACCGGCCCATCGACAAATGCCGCGGCCAGCCGCCCCGACAGCACCCCGTCGATCATGGTCCCGGAGGGACCAGTGGACAGGTCCAGTTCGACCTTCGCGTGTTTCTGGTTATAGGCAGCCAATAGCTCCGGAATTCGTACCGCTGCAGTGCTTTCCAGCGAACCCAGGGCGAAGGCGCCTTGCGGCTCTTCACCCGCTACGGTGGCCCGCGCCTCCTGAACCAGGTCGAGAATGCGTCGAGCGTAATCCAGGAAACTCCAGCCGGCTGGCGACAAGCGCAGGCGACTCTTCTCGCGGATAAACAGATCCACACCCAGGTCCTGCTCGAGCTGCTTGATTCGGGTCGTGAGGTTCGATGGCACCCGGTGGATATGTTGGGCGGCAACGCTGATGCTGCCGTGCTCGGCGACAGCCTTGAAAATTTCGAGCTGGACCAGATCCAAGTTATTCTCCAAACGTGAACGTTATGCTCAGTATTATTCAGTTTCCATAAAACATATACCCCCATAATCTGAGCACATTCCTACCTAGCAGGACGGTGCCATGACCCACGTATCCAGCCTTACCCATGCCATTTCGATCAACCCGACCACGGGCGAGCAGATCGGCCAGTACCCTTTCGAATCCGATTCGGCATTACAGGCCGCGCTGGCGCGGGCCACTACCGGGTTTCGCACCTGGCGCGGCAAACCGGTAGAGCAGCGCGCGCAGCTTTTGATCAACCTCGGCCAGGCCCTGCGCAACAATGCAGAGGCCATGGCCAACATGATCACCCTGGAAATGGGCAAGCCGATGACTCAGGCCCGTGGCGAAATTGAAAAATGCGCGCAGCTCTGCGAGTGGTACGCCGAACAGGGTCCCGCCATGCTCAGCGCAGAACCGACCCAGGTTGAAGGCGGCAAGGCACGCATTGAATATCGCCCGCTCGGCCCGATTCTCGCCGTCATGCCGTGGAACTTCCCCATCTGGCAAGTGCTGCGCGGCGCGGTCCCCACCCTGCTCGCCGGCAATACCTACGTACTCAAGCACGCGCCCAACGTCATGGGCAGCGCCTACCTGCTGCTGGAAGCCGTCAAGCAGGCGGATTTTCCTGAAGGTGTCTTCGAGGTCATCAACGTCACCCCGGACGGTGTATCCAAGGCGATCGCCGATCCACGCATCGCGGCTGTCACCCTCACCGGCAGCGTGCGGGCGGGCATGGCCATCGGTGCCCAGGCCGGAGCCGCGCTGAAGAAATGCGTATTGGAACTGGGCGGCTCCGACCCTTTTATCGTGCTCGACGACGCGGACCTCGATGAGGCGGTCAAAGCCGCCGTGATCGGGCGCTATCAAAACACCGGACAAGTCTGCGCCGCTGCCAAACGCCTGATTGTCGAGCAAGGCATTGCAGAGGAATTTACCCGCAAGTTCGTCGAGGCCACCCAACGACTGGTCGTCGGTGATCCACTCGCCAGCACCACTTACATCGGCCCGATGGCACGCTTCGATCTGCGCGACGAACTGGACCAACAGGTGCGCGACACACTGGAAGAAGGCGCGACCTTGTTGCTGGGTGGAAAGAAGGTCGAAGGCACCGGCAACTACTACGAACCCACTGTACTGGGCGACGTGACCGACCGGATGACATCCTTTAGACAGGAACTGTTTGGTCCCGTGGCTTCAATCATCACGGCCCGCGACGCCGCCCATGCCCTGGCGCTGGCCAATGACAGCGAGTTCGGCCTCACCGCCACTATTTATACGCGCAATGGCGAACTCGCCCGGCAGATGGCTGGCGAACTTGAAACCGGCGGCGTGTTCATCAACGGCTATAGCGCCAGCGATCCGCGTGTCAGTTTTGGTGGCGTGAAGAAGAGTGGCTTTGGCCGGGAACTCTCGCATTTCGGGGTGCGCGAATTCTGTAATGCTCAGACGGTTTGGCTGGATCGGCGTTAAGGGCAATGCAGTGCTTCGAACTGGCTCAATCTGGCTCAACGAACGCAGCGCAAGCAGTCAGCCTGACATCGCGATCCTCAGCGCCACTGCTGCTTCAAGCAGCTTGTTCGCCTGGGTCGAGACGGCTGCAGCCATTTCTTCATCCCCTGCTTCTCTGAGCGTTGCAGCCAGATCGAGCAACTTCCCCACCTCGGCCTCGACAGTGCGGACGGATTCGCCTATTTGGTACTTAAGTGAATGAGCCATCTCGATCAAACCTCGGACCGGTTTAAAGACAAATCCCACCTGGGCGAATGCTCAAGTCATTGAGTTGCGTTTCACTGACCGCCATTCGATTGCCCCAAAACCATTGTGGATTACTGAGCAGAGAGTATCGAAAGTTTTGATGTCGTGTCGTACTCCAGTAGCACTTGGCCCAACGGTTACGCCACGGTATTTCGTATTCAGCTGTCACACCTTCGTCACACCGATCAAGCACAATACGGACAGCCAAAGGGATTTGGCCCATCTACAGAAAGCCCGGCCCGACGCCGGGCTTTTTACTTTCTGGTCCATGTTCCCCAAGCCGGACGACTGATTCAGAGTACAGGGTGGTTCATTTCAACCCACTCTGATGTTGCCCGGCGAATTGTCTCTGGAACCAGTCCGAGAGCATCGCCTTCTCGGAGTAGAGCCTGTCACTCCTGTTCGCACGCCCCGGACGCTGGAGGTAGAGCTGATCCATGACTCTGGCGTCGGCCTGGTTCACGATCTGGCCATTTTGTTTGAGAACGTAATGTAGATCGATGCTCGGCCAGGTAATGTCGCGCATGAAGCGCACCTCATAGGCATTTATCCTCCAGGGTTCGTAACGGCCGGCCAGGTCGATGTTGCGTATTTCAATTTGCAGCTGCTGGTCGGCTGGCAGGTACCGCTCGCCAAGCTTCTGGAGGTAGCTGCGCAGCTCTTTCATGACATAAGGATCGGCCCCACGTTCATAGCCCGGACTGTCCAGGCTGGCATCGCTGAATTTTTCGGGGTTATTGAAGACGACTTCGACCGAAGACGCTGCGGTGGCCAGTGGCACCATGAACAGCGCCAGCAGTGCGATCGAGGAGCAAAGGGTTATTGGGCGCATGGCATCACCTCCGGGTGCAACGCTTTTTCAATGCATGCTGCACCCTGTTCAGTTTACGCCTCAAGCGCATGCCCGCTGCGTGTGTTTCCAGCTCCTAATGGTCGATGCGCCTGTCATAGGCCGTGCGCAGGCGATCCTGGCGCGCGCGACCTGACTCAACGGCAACACGCTCCATGACCTCGGGATGAGCAGAAGACTTCACCCGTAACGCGCCTACACTAAAAGGTACAGCGATTGAGAGGACATGGAGCTCCACGCATGCGCCCTAGCGCCCTTGTGATACTCCTCATCAGCTATGGCGTGCTGATGGTGGTTTTTTTCAAGCTAAATGCTCGAAACAATCGACGCCGCAGAGAAGGTCTTTACGAAGCCTTTGAAACTGCAATGCGACAGCATGGGATCAAGTCTTTCGAGATCCTCAATGAAAGTATTCATATCGGTAACAACTATCGGCCATCAGAACTGTACCGGATACTGTTAGTCGATTCAGGGCACTACTTTCTTTACTTGCACGCCAGTAACGCGCAGCCAACTTTAATGCCGCTGACCGAAGAGCGAGCGTTACAAGCTGCACAGGGGGAGATGGGAATCCAGGCATAGACCATCGCAACCGCCGCCACCAGGGACCATGAAGAAGCGGAGCTAGCCCCGTCCTACTCAGCCGACTCAAGCAGAAGGGATGGTGGTTAAAACAACTCGTACCAAAACAGAATCATGCTCGTAGCCAAGCCGCTGGTAACGATCCCGATTCCAAACATGACGCCCAGAAGCAGAGTTTTTGCCCACATGGCTCGAATCTCCGGATACCGCATTCAATGAATGCTTCAGTATCAGCACCCGAGCAAAATCCAAGCCATTTGGCACAGGTAAAGCCCGGGCCCAGCGATTGCACTGAAAAAGGTCTATTCGGGTCGTGAAACATTCCCCAACAAGGGGTTCGCTTACCCTACATTTTGGGCTGAAACACCCAATGACTGGGGCTCGGTTTGATCTAGGCTTGAAGAGATCACGCGGGAGAAAAACACCATGTCCCTCTCTCTCAGAAATCCATTGGCCTTTGCTTTGGCGGTGTTCTTTTGCACAGCCGCGCGCGGTGAAGGAGCCACAGACACCTACCACCCACCGGCAATACTTCCCCTGGAATCCGAGACGGCGCCAAGACTCATTGCCGAGTCGCCGCTTGCCGAGCCCCTTGCCCGCGGAGTCGTCATTATCCAATACCGCACAGAGCACGCGAGGATCATGCCGGTATTTGGTAAAGCGGCGGCTGATGTATCACCCCGCCTCGGGCACCTTCACGTGACCGTCGACGACTGGAAAGGTACATGGGCACACACCAGTGAAGACCCGATTATCCTGGTCGGATTGCCCCCCGGCACTCACCAGGTTCTTCTTGAAGTGGCCGACCCGACTCACAAAGTCCTTACCAGTACGACAGTGCGTTTCATCGTTCCGGAAAAGAAACCGGCTGACGCCCCTCATTAGTCGCTACTTCGCTTCAGTTGTCTGCTTGCCTCAATCGAAGAAGTTTGCCTCCGATATTGGCTGCCCCCCAGTCAATAGCGGAGGTTTGCTTAATGGCCTACGCTCAGATTCGGCAGTAAACCAGCTGGAGTCTCGACGTGTTCAATCGCTGATCAAGACATCCAGGGCAGAGAGGATTTTGGTCAGGAGCGACAAAGGATGAAACCGGAATATTCATGCATCAAATGGATAGCCATCGCTGCCGTTTCGGTGGCGCTTGTATCAGGCTGTGCCAGCAAGAATGACCCCGTGGCCCAGGCCGAGAAAGCCGATGCAGCCAAGGGCATCGCCGCGCCCAGCCTCACGGAAACGAAGGCCATCGCCGAGGAAGCCTTCATCTACGGACTGCCGATCGTAATGAACTATGCGGTCATGTATGAGTACGCCGTGGACAAAAGCGGCCCGCAGTTCAAGGCCCCCTTCAACCAGATCAAGAACGAACCCCGTGTCTTCACTTACCAGGATACGGCCATCGTCACGCCCAACAGCGATACGCCCTATTCGTTCCTCTGGCTGGATCTGCGCGCCGAGCCCATGGTGCTCACGGTACCTGCAGTGGAAAAGAAACGTTATTACTCGGTGCAACTGATCGACGGCAACACCTACAACTACGGCTACATCGGCAGCCGCACCACGGGGAACGGCCCGGGTAACTACATGGTGGTCGGGCCTGACTGGAAGGGCTCCATGCCACCCGGCATCAGCAAAGCCTTCTATTCGACAACGCCCTTCACGGTGGCCGGCTACCGAACCCAGCTCTTCAATCCCAAGGACATGCCGAATGTGATCAAGGTGCAGTCTGGCTACAAAGTCCAGCCGCTGTCGGCGTTTTTGAAGCAACCGGCGGCGCCTGCTTCGCCGGTTATCAATTTCCCTCCAGGCACCACCGCGGGGATCAAGGAGAACTTCTTCGAGTATCTTGACGCCGCACTCCAGTACGTACCGCCAACACCGGAAGACCGGGAAATTCGGGCTCGAATCGCGAAAATCGGCATTGGACCGGGCAAGAGCTTCAAGCTCCAGGACCTCTCGCTCGAGCACAAGGCCGCTGTCCTGCTGGGCATGAAGGAAGGTGACGAGAAGGTGGACAAGTGGTTGTCCGGCGGACTCAAGAACGTCAATGGCTGGGGCATCGGCTCGTACTTTGGCGACCGCCATTTCTACAATGGCGACTGGTTGAAGCGCGCGGGCGCGGCCAAAGGTGGCATTTACGGCAACGATGCCGTCGAAGCTACTTACCCCATCACCCGCACAACCGCGACCGGCGAGCCACTGGATGGCAGCAAGCATAACTACACACTCACCTTCCCGGCGGGGCAACTACCTCCAGTGAACGCCTTCTGGTCGGTGACGATGTACGACGGCAAGACACAGCTCCTTATCAAGAACCCGATCGACCGCTATCTACTGAACTCGCCCATGCTGCCCGGCATGAAAAAGAATGCCGACGGGTCGCTGACCCTCTACATCCAACAGAAGTCGCCTGGCAAGGCGCTGGAAGGCAACTGGCTGCCCGCACCCGACGGCCCGATTTACCTGGTGATGCGCCTCTATTGGCCCAAGGAGACGCCACCTTCAGTCCTGCCGGCTGGCGACGGCACCTGGAAGCCAGCAGGCATCGTGGTATCGAAATAGAACCCGCGCCAGATCGCGCCCCCCCCCCGGCATTTGTCGGGGGTTTACCGTTCCAATACAAGCGGGTCTTCGCTGACAGGCAACAGGTGCGGTGCATTTATCCGGCCTTCCAATCTGCTCACGAACGCCAAGGCTTCGGCATAGCTGCGAAACTTGACGCACCAGGCGTTCATCCAGACATTCCAGTCTTGCGGTGTCCTCGCTTTTTCGATTCTTATCAGCATCCTGGCATCCTCCTTTTTGCGGTTTAACTCAGTCTCTAACCTGGAAAAACCGAAATGCGGTGTGTGAACTTTCGTCTGCGTGTCCCGGCTGAAGGCGTGGGGAAAACAGTACACAACGTGAGGAGGAGCAGACTCTACAGATGCGGATTTGGCGGCATTAGAAGCTTGCGTCAAAGCGAACTGCAGGACCTGCCTTTGCTTACCTTCCTCGAGGCGCATTTAAAACGGCTGAAGGGGGGATTAGAAAATCAATAATCATCAAAAATATGTCTATGGGAGCCTTGGCGGGACTTGCAGGGACAAGCTGGGGGGCAAGGTGATCACGCAAGTGCTTATCGGAAAACAGAGCGTGGTGTTTGATCGTATCGAGCTGGATGAGTGGGCGGACGCCCACAGCATGGTCAGAGGACTGGTTTTTTCCGTACAACGGCGATGCGATGCACCGAGTGAATGATTCGGCCTGGAAGAAAGCGCGGGTGAGAGCGGCGAATCTCTGGCGGGAGGAAAACCTTCGCCCCGCTATGGCGAGCGACCTTGCTCAATTGCGGCGCAAGAGTGTATGAGGAGCCATACCAAAAGCCTTGCGAAAAGCATGACTGTAATGGGAAAAATCGGAGAATCCGAAATCCAGTGCAGCTTGAGAAATGCTGCGTACCTGACCGCGTTCTATAGCCTCACGACTGGCGATCAGGCGCTCCTTCCAGATCTCTGCGACTGGCGATTTCTGGTAACGGGCGAACGCGCGCGTGACGGTTCGCGTGGACACATAATGCACTTGAGCGATGCGTTCGATCGACAGGTCCGGATCGGTCAGATGCTGGTGGATGTAGTTCATGATCCGACCATAAAGATCCAGCTCGTCATGAGTCGTCTTCAAATCCTGGAGTTCCAGGCTAATCGCGAGCAGGTCAAGCAAGGTGTTGGAAAAGCGGCTGGATAGCCCCTCATCTTGAAAACTCGCAGGAATGCTCGCCGCTTGATGCAACATCTCGCGCAACGGAATCACCCCTGGACGGCGATCGTCCAAAACAACGGCGGTGCAACCTGCTACGCCTGGCAACCGTTGGCTGAGTAACTGTCGCGGAATGCGGACCAGGTGGTTCTCGGTACCACCCAGACTGAATCGGAACGTTTGGGATGCGTCATAAAGAAACAAACTATCCGTCGCCAGCGTTGCCTTGCGCCCTGCCTGCTCCAGCTCACCAAAGCCTCGCCGGGTGAAACCCAGCCACAGATCCTCGTCCGGACCGCTGCGCAAGTGCCGGGGGGCCCGCTCCCAATAATGCAGTGGCGAGGACAGCGTACAGATGTCCAGCGGCCCCATGCCGTGCACCTCCAGCACCCCGTCGAAATCGCTCTGCACCAACGGTTTGCTGTCCGCCGCCAGGCAATGACGGCAGACCACTTCTTTCCAGTAATCAAAGCGACGTGGAGCCGCAACGGCGAGAGTTGAATACTGATTGCTATGGCTCATGGCATTCACCTCACGGCGGCGACTGAACAATAAGGGCGACGGTAACGTTGATTCCCTGCTTAGCAAATAGCAGGCCACTCCCCCTCTCGGGTTGCCACCGTTGTGTGCGCCTGAAATGCCAGACGCTCGCATGCTCGGGATAGAGGCTGCGCGCGCGAATCCCGCTAACGCTTCACACGGATGACGCCTGCCCGTTATCGATGCATGCATTCGCCACCTGACGGAGTGCGCGCACCCAATCAGCGCATCGTATTCCTGTTTTCAGAGCCTGTCCTTTCTAGCCAAACGGTTGTCCGTACGAGCCAAGCGTACTGCGCCGTCCCCGCCTAACTTCTACCCCACACCGTGCCCCTCCAACCACAACTGATGAGGTGTCCCATGCATCTACAAGAGCAGCAGCGACAGTCCGATTCATCCTGGCTTTTGCAGAGGCGCGACTTGGCACCTGAAGAGTTCGCCACCTACCTGTTAGAGCTGGGGACTCTGGCGCTGCGGCGTCGACTGGTTGCGCCAACCTCCAGGTACCCGCGCCCGTCGAAACGTTGAACAGATAACCGCCTACCAACAAAAAAACCAAGGAGCCCACCATGGAATCTGCGATCGATAAGCACCTCAAATGCCCACGGACGTTGTCTCGTCGCGTCCCCGATGAATACCAACCCCCCTTCCCCATGTGGGTCGCACGCGCCGATGAGCGAGTGGAACAAGTGGTGATGGGGTATTGGGGTGTGCAATACCGCGGGGAGGATCAGCGTGAAGCAGCTCTGCACGCGATGCGCCACATTGCCGCCAGCCTGAGTTTGCCCGATGGCCCTCTGAGCCATGACCTGACCCACCACACCGACAACAGCGGTTACGACAACCTGATGATCGTCGGTTACTGGAAAGACCCCGCCGCATATTGCCGTTGGCTGCGCACGCCTGAGGTAATCGAATGGTGGTCCTCGCAGGATCGCCTGAGCGACGGTCTCGGTTACTTTCGGGAAATTGTCGCGCCGAGGGCCGAGCAGTTCGAGACACTGTATGGCTTTCGCGATGAGTTGCCCGGCGTTGGCGCCGTGATGGACACCATTAGTGACGACATCGAAGAACACGGTTACTGGGGATCGATGCGTGACCGCTTCCCGATTTCCCAGACCGACTGGATGGCTCCTTCCGGTGAACTGACGGTCATCGCCGGCGACCCGGCCACAGGTGGGCGCGTGGTCGTGCAAGGCCACGACAATGTCGCACTGATCCGCTCCGGCCAGGACTGGGCGGATGCCGGCGAAGAAGAACGATCGCTCTATCTCAACGAAATTCTGCCGACGCTGCAGGCGGGTATGGACTTCCTGCGTGACAATGGCAAGGACCTGGGTTGCTACAGCAATCGCTTCGTGAACTACATCGACCTGGACGGCAACTTTCTGAACCTGAGCTACAACATCGGTCACTGGCGCTCCCTGGAAAAACTCGAGCGCTGGGCCGAATCCCATCCGACCCATCTGCGGATCTTCGTGACCTTCTTTCGCGTGGCCACCAGCCTGTCGAAGCTACGGCTCTATCACGAAGTCTCGGTATCCGACGCCAAGGATCAAGTGTTCGAGTACATCAACTGCCACCCGCAGACCGGCATGTTGCGTGACGCGGTGATCCCTGAAACCTGACATCTGACGCTACCCGGCGTCCATGGGCGGTCTTGATCCGGATTCCGCCCTGACACAGACCTCTCAAACATCTTTTGGCCCTCCATCTCAAGCGGATGGGGTTGGGGGCCTTTTTGTCAGGAAATCGATCATGAAGTTGAGTCACTCTTTATTCGTGCTGTGCATGCTGCCCTTTGTCAAAAGCCAGGCCATCGAGGTAGCTCCCGGTGATTTCGAACCATTGCCGGCTGGCGCCAACGCCTTGTTGCTCTACTACCAGCACGCCGACCGCTCGGATCTGTACCAGAACGGCCACAAGGTCTCCGACGACGCCAGGCTCAGTTCGGACATCGGCATCCTGCGGTATGTGCACGCCATCGGCGTGTCAGAAAACCTCTCATGGGAACCGCAGATTCTGTTGCCTTTCGGCCAGATGAACGCCTCGGGAGATATCGGTGCCTTGGGCGATACCCGCGGCATCGGCGACCCGATCATCACCGCGCCGCTGAAGTGGACGCTGCCCACGGCGAACAAGGACATCTTCGCTTTGGCACCCTACCTGTCCTTTCCGGTGGGGAGCTACGATAAAAACGATGCCCTGAACCTCGGCGAGAACCGCTGGCGCGCCACGCTACAGGCGGCGTACATCCACCATTTCTCCCCGAAATGGGCGCTGGACACGGTGGCTGAAGCCTCATGGGTGTCGACCAACAATGACTTCGGCCCGACCGGGGCGAAGCTGGAAGAAAACACCCGTTACGAGTACCAGACCGCCGTGCGCTACAACTGGACGCCGAGCACCACCTTCGCCGTTGGCGGCGGCTACATCACCGGCTCGGCGACCACCGTCAACGGGGTCGATCAGCACGACGGGGTCTCCACCTCCTATGGGCGTTTCACCGTCACGCACTTCATCGAGCCCACGCTGCAGATTCAGGCCCAGATCGGCACCGACATTGAGGTCGAACAAGGCTTCAAGGAAGGTGCACGCCTGAACCTGCGCGTCTTGAAAGTGTTCTGAGCTCGCCACGCTCGGCAGGTTGTCCTTTTCAACCAAGTGGCTGTCCTTCTCGGCCAAGCAAATGTCGAGAGGGATGCCTAACTTGAACCCTGTTACCCACATCGATTGATGTCGCTCCAGGTACCCGGCGTGAGGTGTTTGCGAACACCATCGAACGCTCCCGTACGGGATGAACCGTCGTCGATCACAGACAAAAAGAATAGGAAAATCATGGCCATTGTTCGCCCTACCCTCGACCAACTGCAGGACATCGCTGGCCGGCTGAATATGCAGCTGACCCACGAGCAGGCAGCGGAATACCTGGCACTTATGCAGCCAAGTTTCGATGCATATGACCTGGTCGACGAGTTGCCGGACTTCACCCCGCCGGTGCGCTACGACCGCAGTTCGGGCTACCGCCCGTCAAACTCGCAAAACCTGCTCAATGCCTGGTATTACAGGACTGAGGTGAATGGCGCCCGTGAGGGCAAACTTGCTGGCAAGACTGTTGCGCTCAAGGACAACATCTCCCTGGCTGGCGTCCCGATGATGAACGGCGCCGCCCCACTGGAAGGCTTCGTACCGAAATTCGACGCTACCGTGGTGACCCGTTTGCTGGACGACGGGGTCACCATTCTGGGCAAGGCGACCTGTGAACACTACTGCCTCTCCGGTGGCAGCCACACGTCTGATCCGGCGCCCGTACATAACCCGTATCGGCACGGTTTCGCTGCTGGCGGATCCTCCTCGGGCAGCGCTGCGTTAGTAGCCGCCGGCGAGGTGGACCTGGCGGTTGGCGGTGATCAGGGTGGATCCATCCGCATCCCTTCAGCGTTCTGCGGCACCTATGGCATGAAGCCGACTCACGGTTTGGTGCCTTACACCGGCATCATGGCGATCGAAGCCACCATCGACCATGTCGGTCCCATCACCCGCAACGTGCGTGACAACGCACTGATGCTGGAAGTCATGGCCGGTGCCGACGGACTCGACCCTCGCCAGGCCGCTCCTCAGGTCGACGCCTACTGCGATTATCTGGAGCGAGGTGTGAGCGGGCTACGGATCGGCATCCTTCAGGAAGGCTTCCAGCTGGCCAATCAGGATCCACGTGTTGCCGACAAGGTGCGCAGCGCCATCGCCCGGCTTGAGGTCCTGGGCGCTCGCGTCGAGGAAGTCTCCGTCCCCGAGCACAACCTGGCGGGTTCGCTGTGGCACCCCATCGGCTGCGAAGGCCTGACCATGCAGATGATGCATGGCAATGGCGCAGGCTTTAACTGGAAAGGTCTCTATGACGTCGGCCTGCTGGATAAACAGGCCGGCTGGCGCGACCAAGCGGACGCATTGTCTGCGTCGCTCAAACTGTGCATGTTCGTCGGCCAATACGGCCTGGAACATTACAACGGTCGTTTCTACGCCAAGGCTCAGAACATCGCACGCTTCGCCCGGGCCGGTTACGACAAGGCACTGGAGACCTATGACCTTCTGGTCATGCCGACCGTGCCGATCATTGCCCAGCCTCACCCAGAACCCGATTGTTCGATCACCGAGTACGTGGCCCGTGCGCTGGAAATGATCGGCAACACCGCGCCGCAGGACATTACTGGCCATCCGGCCATGTCGATCCCGTGTGGTCTGGTGGACGGCCTGCCCGTCGGGCTGATGTTCGTTGGCAAGCACTATGCCGAAGGCACGATTTACCAGGCGGCGGCAGCGTTCGAGGCCACTGTCGACTGGAAGACGTTGTAAGCCCACCTCACCCGACCTCCCGGACATCAATAAAAAACCGGGGGCTGTTCTTCACTTTTTTTGACCGTTTTAAACCGATGAGGAGTTACACCATGAGCGCCACTGTATCCCCAGCATCCACTTCGACGCCCAGCGAACGGGCCTGGGCCTTGTTCAAGGTCATGAAAGACAAAGAGCTGATTCCAGAGGGCTATATCGAACAGCTAACCGAATTGATGGTGCACCAATGGAGTCCGGAAAACGGCGCCCGTGTAGTCGCCAAGGCGTGGGTCGATCCGCAGTTCCGGGAGCTGTTGCTCAAAGACGGCACCGCAGCGTGTGCGCAGTTCGGTTTCACCGGTCCGCAAGGCGAATACATCGTCGCCCTGGAGGATTTGCCCCAGCTGAAAAATGTCATCGTCTGCAGCCTGTGCTCCTGCACCAACTGGCCGGTCCTGGGGTTGCCGCCGGAGTGGTACAAGGGTTTTGAGTTCCGGGCACGCCTGGTTCGTGAAGGACGCACCGTGCTGCGTGAGATGGGCACAGAGTTACCAAGCGATGTGGTCGTCAAAGTCTGGGATACCAGCGCAGAAAGCCGCTACCTGGTCCTGCCCTTAAGGCCCGAAGGCTCCGGGCACATGAGTGAAGAAGAGCTTCAGAAACTGGTGACCAAGGATGTGCTGATCGGGGTTGCTCTGCCCCGCGTACGTTGACCCAAAAGACTCTTCATCTACTAATTTTCGGAGGTTTTCATTATGGATGGCTTTCACGATCTCGGCGGTTTTCAAGGCTTTGGCAAGGTTCCCCATGTCATCAATAGCCAGGATTACAAGCAAGTATTCAAACAGGAATGGGAGCACCTGGCTTATAGCCTGATGTTTATCGGCGCCGACCAGTTGAAAAAATTCAGCGTCGACGAAATCCGTCACGCCGTCGAACGACTTGATGTCCGCCAGCACGTTGGCACGCAATATTACGAACGCTACGTCATTGCCACGGCCACCTTGCTGGTCGAAACCGGCGTTATTACCCAGGACGAACTCGATCAGGCGCTGGGTTCACCCTTCAAATTGGCCAACCCTTCCCACGACAAGGGCCGCCCCGCCATCACTGGCCGTCCGCCATTTGAAGTTGGCGACCGGGTAGTGGTTCGCGACGAATACGTGGCCGGCCACATACGCATGCCGGCCTATGTACGCGGCAAGGAAGGCATCGTCCGACACCGCACCTCGGAAAAATGGCCGTTCCCGGATGCCATCGGTCACGGCGATTTGAGCGCGGCGCATCAGCCGACCTATCACGTTGAATTCCAGGTAAAGGACCTGTGGGGTGATGCCGCGGACGATGGCTTCGTGGTCGTCGACCTGTTCGAAAGCTACCTGGACAAGGCCGTCGACGCGAAAACGGTGGCCGCATGATTGACGGGGCCCTATCGGGCCGGTTGCCGGTGACGGTTCTTTCGGGCTTCCTCGGCTCCGGCAAGACGACCCTGCTCAACCACATCCTGCGCAACCGCGCAGGCATGCGGGTGGCAGTCATCGTCAACGACATGAGCGAAGTCAACATCGACGCCGAGGACGTGGCACGCAACGTGTCGCTGCACCGCGGCAGCGATGAACTGGTCGAAATGAGCAACGGCTGCATCTGCTGCACGCTACGCGCTGATCTGCTTGAGCAGATCAGCCTGCTGGCGCGTCAGCAGCGCTTCGATTACCTGCTGATCGAGTCCACCGGTATCTCCGAACCGATGCCGGTCGCCGAGACCTTCGCCTTCCTCGACTCGCAAGGTTTCAGTCTGAGCGAACTGGCGCGGCTCGACACCTTGGTCACCGTTGTCGATGGCAGCAACTTCCAGGCGCTGCTGACCTCCCGGGGCACGGTCGGCGACGAGGACGAAACGGGCACGCCATTACGCCACTTGTCCGATCTGCTGATCGAACAGGTGGAGTACGCCAACGTCATCCTCGTCAGTCGGCTGGACCTGATAGGCGAAAAAGGCTTTCTGGAGCTGAGCGCCATTCTCGCGGGCCTCAATCCGCAGGCCGAAATTCTGCCCATGACCTACGGTGCCGTCGATCTGTCGAAGATCCTCGACACCGGTCGCTTCGATTTGCCGAGTCTGGTGCAGTCACCCGGCTGGATGAAAAGCCTGGAATCGAGTGACGATCGTCCTCCCGAGTCGGACACCTATGGAATTGCTTCGTGGGTGTATCAGGAGCGTGCGCCATTCCATCCGCAACGTCTGCTGGAGTTCCTGCAGCGGCCGTGGCAAAACGGGCGACTACTGCGTTGCAAAGGCTACTTCTGGGTTGCCAGTCGGCATCTGGACATTGGCATGCTGGTGCAAAGTGGCGGGCAATTTCGTTGGGACTATGTCGGGCGCTGGTGGACATTCATTGCGCAATCGCAATGGCCTCAGGATGACTATCGCCGCGAAGGGATAATGGCCAAATGGGACGAGATCACCGGGGATTGCCGACAGGAAATAGTCTTCATCGGCCAGGGTATCGACCTGGATATTTTGAAGCGGCAATTGGACGCCTGTCTGCTGACCCCGCAAGAGATCATGGAAGGTCCACACACGTGGCCAACCTTGCCAGGCGCAACAACCTTCGACCTCAAGGCATTGTCACCCTGATCGCTCGACAACCCGCCTGTCAATGCACAGCCATAGCGAGGCCTCACTAGCCTCGTTATGACCTGTGAGCGATTCGTCACGGCTTCCCCCAGAGTGTACGCGCGAGGATATCTCGATCTTTTTCAGTATCGGTCATATGTTTCACCGGGCGTAAAAAAGCCCGCTCTTGGCAGGTCTGGGGCATACCTCAGCTACTTGTTTACTCAGCACAGATTTTTAAAAAAAAAGAATCGCTCCAGGACGTACTTTTGACGCCTGAAATCGATAGTTGGACATCCATACCCCCCGAGCTACCATCAGGGAATGGATGATACTGACCAGGGCAACGTATGAGCACCGAACCTAAGCACGGATGGAAATGGGCTTACCAAAAACTGCGTGGGCTGAACTGTTCACGCGGGACAGCCTTCTACAGAGCAACGCTTTATTCCCTTCGGGGTGATACGGGGTCGTTTTACGTTGATCGCAGCTGGGAGAAGGTTCGCCTTCGACGCTGATTGCATCACTCGTTTTGGGACTGCTGATCGATATTTTCAACCATACCGCGGCAAAGGGGCTGTGCCCGGACATCCCGGCCGCCAGCACGATCAGTCGCATCGAGAAGAAACAGCGCAAACGCCATACCGTCGAAGGTCTTAAAGCGATCAGGGAAAAGGCGCCAGCCTGGCTACAGAACGCGATTGGTTTTGTGCAGGCACAAAAAAGCCGATCTATCTGATCGGCTTAAGTGTCTGATTTTACTCAGGAATAATGGTCGGGACGGAGTGATTCGAACACTCGACCCCTAGCACCCCATGCTTGCAAGGGCGATAAAAAGCCTTAAAGAACAACCCATTACGTAGACGCCCACTGCAATCGACGTTCTACGCGGCTCAGCTGAGTTTTACGTTTCCCCGCAAAAATCCCTACTGACCTTCAAGGGGAATGCCTCTCCATCTACGGTGTCCTGCCGACCGAACACCGTCCCCCTCTTTTATATAGGCTGGACCACCACGACTGTGCACACGGGTGGCCGTCGAATCCCTCACACCGCCCTGCGTGAAAGCACTGGCATCTCCCCCTGACAGACGAGCATCCAACAGCGGCGAGCTTGGGCCCACCCACGATACGCACCATTGAGTCGGAAGCTCATGGAGTGCGGTGTCACCGAAAGAAGCAGCACCAACGTCCAGCGGGTATACTCGCCGACTTCAAGATATTTTCTATCTCACCACTCGTGCAAGAACGTAATATAGAGGGAAGAACAATAATGACGTCTCTTAAACCTGCTGAGCCCATCAGCAACGATAGACGGGAGCACGCCACAAACAAATTCGACATCATTTTTAATACAAAGTCGAAACGCACGACCAACTTAATAGCCTATGTCGCACTACTGGCAATTTGTATAGCTATATTTGAACCACTGATAAGCACGTTATCAGCAAATGCATTTGACTACGTTGTTCACTTGAGGTGGGCAAGCGAAATGGAACTAGGCCAAAAGCTGATACTTCCACACCCGCTGTATCACCTACTTTCAATTCTCACAAAGAAAATATTTCTTATTACCTATGCGCAGTCGTCAACTGTCGTAATAGTGTCGTCGATATTTTTTCTTTCAGTTTTAAACTATAGAATACTGGCAGAGAGCGTGCATGCAATCATCGCCATACTGTTCTCAGTCTGCCTCCTCCTTGTTACTCCACTGCAACTGTTTTTTCCTATCGACCAGCACCTCTATTTCGGCTATATCGGGATCAGCATTTACCACAGCCCTACCATGCTGCTTTTAAAGCCTCTCTCCCTCCTTGCTTTCCTCTATGCTCTCAAATCGGCCAACAGCACATCGAGCAACGGCTTATCCAGTGGCATCGCACTTGCCATGGCTTTGTTTTTCTGCGGAGTTTCAAAACCAAACTTCTTGATTATTGTGCTGCCTGCCTTTGTATTATTTCTTTTGGTCACCCACAGACTGAAGCCAGCCCTGACGAGCAAATACATATATCTCTCATTTTTTCTCCCGATCTTCGCAGTGCTTGGTCTACAGTTTTTCCAAACATTCTTCTTCCAGGATCTTTCGCAAGCTACGGGTAGCACGGAAAGCCACATCGTGGTTATGCCTTTTGAGACGATGGCTCACTACTCCAACTTTCTGCTACCGAAATTCATCCTGTCGATAGCATTTCCACTGCTGGTTTTTCTGTGTTACCCAAGAAGCTTCATACAAGATAAGGCTGTAATTTTTTCTTCCTGCTGCCTTTTCATGGGCTTGGTTCTTACGTACTTCTTCGCAGAAAGCGGTTCCAGAATGTATGACGGAAATTTCTGGTGGAGCGGACAAATGGGGCTTTACCTGGTATTCCTATTTTCTGTCGCCTTCTTGTTCAAGAATACAAAAGCCCTGACCAAGAAGAAAATCGATAAAGCAAAGTACTCTCTTTGCTTGGCACTATTCTTTTCACACGTAGCATTCGGTGTGTTTTTTTACAGACAAGAGCTTCTTTTTAATGCGAAATTTTGGTAAAGAAGTCAGTCGAGCCCACAACTTAATAAGACATAAAACACTATGACACCAAAAGCGGCCGGGCCACATATTTCAGTCATTGTTCCGGTTTACAAAGCCGAGAACTCACTTGACGAACTTTATTCAAGATTAAGAAAGTCCCTTGAAGAAATTTCACTCGATTTTGAGATTTTGTTGGTAGAAGACTGCGGAGGCGATCGCTCATGGCAGATAATAGAGCGCCTCGCCGAGGCCGACCCGCGAGTTCGTGGCATTCAGCTAAGTCGCAACTTCGGCCAGCACTACGGAATTACCGCCGGTTTGGACGCCTGCCGAGGGCAATGGGCTGTCGTAATGGACTGTGATCTTCAAGACCGTCCTGAAGAAATTCCACGCCTCTATGCCAAAGCCCAAGAAGGCTACGACATTGTTCTAGCCTTGCGAGGAAAACGAAGCGACCCCCCGCTCAAACGAGCAACCTCCTGGCTGTTCTACAAGACGTTTAGCTACTTGGCTGACTTTGAATACAATGGCGACAGCGGCAACTTCCGCATAATTTCTCGGAAGGTTGTAGATAACGTCTGTCAAATGCGAGAGCAGCTCCGCTTTTTTGGTGCACTGGTTCACTGGACAGGCTTTGCCAGTACAGGAATTGAGATTGAGCATGCGGAACGCTTGGATGGGAAAAGCACTTATACGTTTTCAAAGCTTTGGAATTTGGCTATGGAAACAATTATCGCGTACTCAGACAAGCCACTTCGACTTGCGGTAAAGCTCGGCTTCACCATGGCATTATTGTCATTTATTTACGGAGCCTACCTCATATTTACCACCATGCTCCATGGTGCAGTTGTGCAAGGTTGGACCAGCCTTATGGTCTCTATATTCTTCATCGGCGGCATTGTGATCTCGATACAAGGTATTGTTGGAATATATGTCGGAAAGACATTTGACCAAACCAAGCGGCGCCCCTTGTACATCATAGGTCAGAAAACCTACGAATCGCGACGAGAGATACACGACATGACTGTACGTAGCTCACAGCCAGCGTTTCCCGCCGAAGAAGATAGAGGGTAGTTGACCGAATGAGCTTTTTCACCACGCCTGCTTTTGGCCAATTAATCCGCTACGGCATCGTCGGCCTAGTTAACAATTCCTTGCTTTATCTCGGATACCTATTGATCGTCTATTCAGGGAGTGGCGAAAAACTGTCAATGACACTGATGTATCTAACAGGTGTCGCTATTGGCTATATCGCGAACTACAAGTGGACATTTTCTCAGAGAAAAAATCGAGGAGCATTAATCCGTTACGTGCAGATGCATGTAACCGGGTACCTGATTAACTTCTTGCTCCTGTACACCCTTGTCGACACTCTGCATTACCCTCACCAGATCATTCAGATTTTTGCGATAATAACAGTGGCGTTTTTTGGTTTTTTCACCTGTAAATACTTCGTTTTCCGCGAAAGCTCGACATGAAAACAAGGAGTATTCATCATCAAAACAAAACACGAACTGCCGATCCGCCAAGCCACACTGAATCAGGTCGCAACCTATTTGGCATTGCTATTGATCATACCCCTAACTGCTACAAAGCGGGCCCGGGCTTCAAATGGCGCTCTAAAGGTGCATCTGCACTACTTTTGCCTTCCGCATAACCATGCCCTGACCTGACAGGCATGAAGACTGCGCTCAACCAGTTCATGCAAGGTGCTGCTGCCAGCCCGGCGTGCGCCAGCAACAGCCCATTCGATCGTGCCGACACTTGGACCATCATCGACAAGCAGGACTTCGCCATCCAGATCGAAAGCCAGCAGAGTGGCGCTCGATTCTGGTTTATTCCTGAATGGATCATCCAGGATCATCGCCATCAGTGAAGCGAGTCGTAGGCTTGCTCGCAGGTCACTCCCCGGGCTCGGGCTTGGTCAGCAATTGCAGCCAGATCGCCCGCATCGATGATCAGAAACTCATTGGGAATACGCTGGGCCAAGGTAAGCGCGTCCATACAGGCGCCACTTGCGGCCGTCATAACTCCAGAGTAACTTTGCACGCTGATCAGTTCTCAAAGGGATGGGTTTAGAATGGAAATCATCATAACCACATTGCTGATTGGCTTTTCTTTGGGGGCCGTCTGGATTTTTGCGTTATTCATTGGGCTATGCGTCCAGGTCAAGCAGTGGTGCCATAATTGGACCAACGACACCCATTTGCCGGTCGAACCGAACATGGTTCTTGAAAAAGTGCTGGTGTTCGTTGGTGCGAGCAGTTTTGACCGATTCACCTGCGCCTTGGTCATCCTGAATGCCCTGGTGCTCTGGCCTTTTTCCCTCGTCCTAGCAGTTCCGGCAATCAGAGCCTTTCGCCAGCGTGAGCGGCGCAGGGTTGAAAAATCACTGATATGTCAAAGCGAACCAATGCATCTCTCGCCAGACACGTCGACGCCTCTCGAAACAGCTATTAATAGTCGCTCAGCCTCGAACGCTTGATTATGTAGGTGCAGTGCAAATCCGCCACCTCCCCCGCGGCAGTGACAGCCCTGCGGGAGACAGCAATAGCAAAAGTATCAGGCTGATTTACTAGCGCATACCACACACATTGCGCACATAACTTTGAAGCGCCTTCAAGGCTGCTTGGTCGGCAATGATCCCAGCGCGGATATCGAAAACAGTCGATCCAGAAGCTGCAGAGAGTTCGACGGTTCCTGCATCGCCCAGGCTGGCGGGGCTGGTGGAACTGGACACGCCCCCACTACTGGAGCGACAACTTCCCGCGATGCGCAGCCGGCGAGCAGTGTCAGCAGCACGGCGCAGCTTTTCATTTTCAGCGAGGCCATTGGTCTTTTCCTTCTGAGCTTTCTGGTCGAGATCAGCAAGTGCCTTCTCGGCGGCCTGCTGCTTCTCTGTTGCTTGGCGGGCCTGCTCGGCACCAGCGTTGGCGATCTTGGCGAGGTCCGCCTGCCGGCCAGCCTCAGGCCATAGTGTGAGTTAGCAGCGGATTTGGCACCGACCAGGACCTTGCAAGGGATTCCGAGCTGACCGCTATAAGCCGCGGCCGACGGATCTTTCGAGGGTTCAGCGGCACTCAATCGGTGCCAACTACCTGCAAAATGGTTTGTCACCAAAACAGCAAGAAGTCGGGTGAATTTGCGGTCTGTTTGGCACTGCGATTTGGGCCCAAAAACGTCGAATTTGGAGGTATTAGTCAGGGGCTTGACGCTTTGGTTTGATTCCAAATCGGCCCCTGGGCCTTGTGATCAAAGGGTCTTCAGGAGGCCCACAGCCCGTCAGCAATCAATTCGAATAGATGCGCCCTCCCCGCGCTCTGTTCCGTTTCCCGAGCGCACAATCGGAAGTCCGGCTTTCGCTGCTTCCGTTTGTCTTTAAAGGCACGGCCCGCGTGACGTACAGCCGGTTTCGCTGATTTGGGATGGTGACCTTTAATAACGAAGAATCGGAACTGAGCTTCCTGGATTTAGCGCTGCGGCGCGGGCGAGGGAAAACGCCCTAAACGCCCGGAAACAAGGCATTAGGCAAGGCTATCTGACATGCGAAAAAGCTGAGAAAGAAGATAAATATCAAACAGGATTGGTGCCAAAGGCAGCGCGAAAACGGGCCAAAAACGGCGTGAACTCACAGGAAGCAGGCTTGAAAAATCGAGAAGTCACGCAAAAGTCACGCACATGAAAAAGGCCAATGCTGTGAACATTGGCCTAAGTCATTAAATAATATGGTCGGGACGGAGTGATTCGAACACTCGACCCCTAGCACCCCATGCTGGGGACTACAGAGTTCTAACATATTGTTTTAAAAGGATTTTAATACCATTTTAGGGTGGCAAAACATCCGCTTTTTTGTGCTTTTGCAAACGATAATCCGTGACTTCCAGCGGAGGTTTTGCGCAGCAATTCCCCTCTCCTCCGGCGTCCTGTCCACAGACAAATTCAGGAGCATGCAACGCAAGGCGATACCTCTCGACAACTACTCGGTACCCGCCTATTTTTGGTTTTTGGATTTGGAAAACTGCCCGTGAGCACATCCGAAACAGTCACATTCAACCTGGGTCCCTGCCCCTGCGGGGATGGTCAAATCGCTAAACGAGTGACCTCCCAAGACAATCCATGGAGCGGTGTCGATACCTCCTATTCCATCGATTGCCCGACCTGTTCACGAGAATGGCGAATCGTGCATCAATCTCTTGTACTACGCTCAAGCGAGGCACTCTTTAATTCGGCTTCCGCTGCCGAGAGCGCCGCGAGAAACGCCTTACACAACTTTCTGCAGTTTATAGTGAAGAACCACTTTTCCGATTTCTCTGCACCAACCAAAAAGGCCGAGCATGCCGAGCTTGAGCGACTTGGCCTTACCTACATGTCCTACCGCCAATATCTTGAGCACAGACGAAAGGGTGGAAGCATCTGCACAGCGTCGGCACCACTGCGAAACCTCGCCTGGGCCCGCGCAGCCGCTAGAAAGTTAAATGTTGAAAGACAGTTCGAAGCCTTAACTGAAGCCAACTCACAAGCAGAACAGGCAGCGGATCATGCTCGCACATTAATCGTCCGCAAGAGAATCACCTGAGCAACCCGCACTGTAGGGTTCTACAACGTCCTGCAGACCGAACACAATCCCTCTGTCGACCCCTAGCACCCCATGCTTGAAAATGGGCGCATTCCCAGCATTTGTTGAGTCTTCTACTGGTGCTCGCTGCAAACAGTGCCCTACAGAGCTCAACCGAAAATAGCGAATCCCCGAAAAAGTCCCCACACCTTTTCGACCCATCCCTGGCGTCCTCCCGACCATACCTTTTCTTCCCTCCCCCCATGATTGACGACTGCTACGCTGAAATCTCCACGGAGGATTCGCGATGCCAAACTCTGACCTGCTCCCATCCCTGCTATTCAAAATCAACGAGAATCAGCTCGCCCTAGAGGCTGCCATCATGGAGCTCACGCTATGGGTCGAGCAACGCGGATCGGCAGACGTCGCCGAAAACGTGCGCGGCGCCCTGGTTACGATCGACCGGAATGAGGAGTTCATCAAGATGTCGCTCGCGGTGCTGATGACCCCGGAGTGACTGCAATCGCTGACGAGGTGAAGGCGGAAAGGAATTTACAGGGCATGCTATGGAGAACGCTGCACTTTTATATTAATCCGCGTATTTAAGTTGAGGCGCAACAAGCACCCCAACCCCGAGGCAGATAATTAGTCTTTCTTTTTAAATTCGAATATATTAGAGCGAGAATCGTCTTGGATACTCTTAAGCTTAGGAAGAGGATTGTTAATTACCTTTGGCTGGAAGGCGAGAAAACCATCAGTCAGACCACAAAGCTGCTCAACATCCTTTACAGGCATCATCAGATCGCGAACTATTGAAGTCTTTGTTTTTATTTTCGCCTCTAGAAGTGCATTTATTGCCCTCGGCATTAATCGAACGCTCTCTAGCTGAGAGTCGTTGTCGAGCGGCTCTCCTTTCATCCATCCACGAGCGGAGTAGCTCTTCCTAAGCCTTAAAGCCTCTTGTTCGCCAATCAACAACATCTTTTCAGCTCTGTAAATTATTGCCGCAACAGAAACTTTCCAGCGACGCTTCAATGAAAGCAAGTTTTCTAAAGATGGATATCTTGGAAGCTCTACAGACAGAAGCTCCTCAGGAAGTAACAAGCAGCTCGCAAAATAGTTTGCCTGCCCTTCAATTTCTTTTAGGTGCAAAATATCAAATGTTTTTATATTTTTGTGAAGAACTACATGACCTATTTCATGCGCAAGATCGAATCTAGAGCGATAGTAATTACTCTTATCATTCGAAAGCAAAATAAATGGTCTTTTTTGGGACTCATCCCACTGAGATAGTCCGTCCATCTTTGTATTACCTTGTTGGACGTGCGCACAAATTATCCCCGCACCCTCTGCTGCCATGGAAAGATCGGCAATTGGGCCCAGACCAAGCCCCCACATCTCCCGGCACTTTAATGCAGTCCTCGCTATTTCTGGAAAATCAAGCTCTCGATGATCGGTGATTTTATGGGTAGGCAAATTCAATTCTGGCCAATCTAGCCAAGTAGAAAGATACCCTGCAATTTCCTGCAGCCAATCCATCTTTGTACCAGCTTTTCCGCGTAGATCGCTGCTCGTACTAGCCAATGTTCTATAGAAAACGGGCGATAGCGGTTTACTTGAGATCGGGCGAGTAAACCAGGCTACTGGAAAACCGAGGACAAAAGAGATGCTTTCGAGAGCCTCTGACTCGGGAGCGCTCTCACCTTTCTCCCATCGAGAAATAGAAGAAGATGATTTTCCGATGCGCTCGCTCAAATCAAGCCTGGTCAATGACGCCAGTACTCGCGCCTGGGTGAGGCGAGCAGGGACAAAGCCCGAAACTCCTACTCTCATGACTTATCTCTGGATTCCGATGCTTCGATTTCGCTAATAACTTCTTTCAATCTAATTACCGCCTTATCTGTCGGAGCGACTGACTCTTCTACAGCCGAGATCTCGGAATATTTCATAAGGACTTTCGAGCATGGCTGAAGATAGTGCCACCCTGATAGGTCGCTATAAGGAACGCCAACCTGAAGATCTATCATTCGATCTTGATCGAGATTCTGCTTAGGATTTACGTTGACCAAAAGCAAGCCAAGCGTACTTGAAGGAAGCATATGCACAGTCGGAGAAAATAAATCGTGCGTCACTCCCTCCAGCCTTGCATTCAATGCGGCAATCAAAGCTCGATGTTTGGCGCCTCTAGGCAAGGAGCTGCCTTGATTCACGCCAATTCGACCAAGTTGGAGAGGTCCGGATCGTAGTACAACGTAGTTTTCACCCGAGTTATCTGCCTTTAGATCTAGCACTTCGAGGCCTGACGACTCAGCAATGGTTCGCATGGTCGAGCTAAGCTTGTAGTGCCGAGCCTGAGGCAGAGCTCTAACAAGCTCATGCTTATGAAGCTGCAAGCGTGCGGTCATGGTGTCATAAGCCATACCATATGCCGCATGTAGGTCGTCCAGAGCCCTCACCCAAAAATCTCTCGGGAAGTGAGCTACCAACAAGCTTTCAACTTCTTCCTGAATATCAACCTTGTTCATATTTTGATCAATTCCCGCAATCTGGATTTTTGTGTTTTTTTCACCGTTAAGAGATCATAGCATGCCCCAACGCAGCGACAAGTCGTCATCCAAAATTTCGTACCAACGAGAGGATCCCGACTCAGCGCCGGGCTTTTCGAATCCGCCCTGTCATGTCTTCGTCACACCGACCAAGCACAATGCGATCATCCAAAAGGATTTGGCCCATCTACAGAGAGCCCGGCAGATGTGCCGGGCTTTTTCGTATCTACGACAAGCTTTTCACGAAACGCTCACAGAATGGAGCGCAGATTGAACAGACAAAAGGATTTGACCCCGTACAGAAAGCCTGCCACCGAGCGGGCTTTTTGTTGCCTGCTACGCTTTTCTTAGACAAAGGAGAAGCGCGGCCATGCCCCTACCAGATGATCCTACCCCTTCACTAATCAGCCGACTTAATCAGAACATCATGGCCCTAAGCTGCACTATCGAGGAGATAGGCATTTGGATCGACCAATGCGGCTCCACGGCTATATCCAATCAAATCAACGAGCAACTAAAAGTACTGGAAAACAACAGTGAGGCCATCGCCGATCTGTTGGTTGACTGACTTCCTCAGGGCGTGAAGCGGCCACTAGCAAAGGGCAATAGCCGGCCAAATGCGGTTATCCGATTCGTTAATGTCTGCGGCTCATTGGTGCTTCCCGGGAGTCTAGTCAGCTTCAAATCTGATACGGAGTTTGGCCTCGTTAACCTGGAAAATCTGCACTCTTAATACCTGACCACCAGCTCCGGGAAAGGCCACACTTCGTTCAGTCGCACCATCCACACTGATTCCAGTGCCAATCCAAGGCCTCTGGGTTTACTCGGTGAGAATTTTGTTTTGGATGGCGAAGCGGGGAACCATCCAACTTTCCGTAATCGGTATCTTCCAGTTTTGGTGACACCCGTACGACCATCGTCTCGGATTCGATGGCGATCAGCCCTAGATCGAACAAGGTATGGATGTCCGCCCGTAACAGCAGACCATTGGATACAACGTTGGTGTGGTCGCCCTTATAGGGGTGGACGTGCGCAGCCTCGAGCACGGCGGGCAGGTTGCAGCCTGTAATGGCACAGGCGTCGCCATAGGCGTCCATTAGAGCTTTGCGGAAAGCGGGTTGCCCTCTGCGACGGATGATGTCGGCGGTTACGCGCTTTCTGGCATCGGCTACATCTGTGGGATCAAAGATGGCTGCTTGCTCAGCAGCATCCTCGGCGACTGCTAGTGCTTCTTCGACAGGATTCGAAATCCGTCGAATAGAGACGCCAAATCGGCTCCCCGATGATGTGTCGGGGTAAATTTCCCAAATGCCATGCTGAACCGGATCGTAAATCTCAAAGATGCCTTTGCCTACCTTGAACAGCCTGTCGTATCGGCTGCCCTGATCAGTCCTCCGAGGCTTTTCATTTTGCGAGTACCCAGTCCGGGCAGGGGAGTTAACAGCCATCATGTAGAGGTCTGCCAGGTTCTTGGTGTTGTACCCCGGATCACGGGCAAGGATCCAATCTTGGACCTGCTTTCGACTGGCGGTGTCTCCAAGTTGAGTTACAGCAGCAAGGGCTTTCTCCCAGGTGCGACTGTCTTCTAGGTTGCCTACTTCTGTGTCTTTTTCGGGAGTCTTGCCTTGAATGAGTTGGATTAGCCTGACCTTCATGTCCGTGCCGACATTCACGGCAGGCTTTAGGCCTGGTATCCAGGGCATATCCAACTCATTGAGCACCGCAGAGATGTTCTGCATTCTGTACTCGAATGCCTTCGTGGTTCGATCAAATCGAGCGGCCAGTTCCTCATAGACCTGCTTCTTTGAGTAGCTAACCCCGGCCGCTTGCTTCACTGCCATTCGGCGGTAGGCCTCGAAAGACGCGAGAAGTTCTTCGTTACTCCAGCCCTTGGCCATAGTTCGTCCTCCCTTGAATGCCATGTCTGCGTTTAGGCGAAATGCTGGTGAGCGCGCTGCCACAGTTCGTGCGCGTCATCGATCAGGCTGACGGCAATCAACTCCCTCGTTTCCGGATCTCGGAGGAGCGCCAGGTCCTCATTGGAAGGGGTATGGAAGTTCACGTTGATTTTAGGGTACTTCCAGAACATGCCGCCCGAATTTCGAGCTTTGGGGACAATCTCTTGGCTCAGCGCTATTAGACGCTCCCTCTCCTCCGGGAATTGCTCACCATCACAGTAGTAGCCACAGTAGAGAAAATGGTCGAGCTCAACGTACACACCCCCCTTCATAAAATTGAAGGGGAAGGAGAGGCCGATGTATTTGCTGTTTTTGGACTTCTTGTAATAGGCGGAAACCGCGTCCTTCGTGGCCGTATTTTCGGGCTTGCCGAGATGCGGATACAGGCTCGCTTGGCAAGCCATCATGCGCTCCCAAATATCGAGCTGTAAGTCGGCAAGTACGGACTTGAAAGCATGATTGATGTCGGCGATCACGAAGAGGTTCTCGCCCTGTAGGATCTGCTCTTTCAGCTTGCTCATGTAGATCTCGCCCTGATCACTGGATGTCAGCTTTTGAATTAGTTCTATGTACTGGAATACGCTTTCCCGCACTCCAGGCTCGCGGGCAATCAGCGGGATACAGTCCTTGAGCCAAGCGATGATGTCAGCTTCGTAGTTGAGAGGAATTACAGGCAGGGCCTTGCGGCTCTGTTCACTGGGCTCGGCACCATCCAGGGTAAGGTATGTTGTCCATATCTCGCGGTAGCCTTCCGCCTGCATTCGCTGGTGGTAGCGCCAGAGCTGCTCGTCCTGGTCGCCAGCGTAGATCTTGTTCTCGATGATCACTGCTTGCTTGGATTGGTTACGGACTAGGATATCGATGTTCTGGTACTCGACCTCAACAATCGCATTCTCTGAATCGAAGTTCTGGATGCCCACTCGTTTCAATAGGAGATTCAGCAGCGCTGTTCCCTGATTGTGGGTAGCCTTAGGGTCGAGCAGGAAGGCGAGGAAGCGCGAGTGAAGCCGAACCTCGTCACTTGAACTTCGGAGAACGGAGAAGAGGTTGAAGCCTGCCGGGCGCTGATACCTCGCGCGCAGCAGAGCCACGGTATGCAAAAAATCGTCCATGAGAGAGGGTCCCCGATTTAAGGCCGAGTTAGGGCGTGCAGTATCAGACAAATCACCCTCTGATGTAATGGCTATTTGACGCTACCGGCATCATGCAAATATTGGATTAGAGCTGTGTCGACCGCTCAGACCTTGCCAATGAAGCGTTTTGCGAAGTCGCATCGCACGGAGTAATCCGGAATCGCTGTAAATAGCCCCTGCTTTTGTAGACGCTCGATGACCGTTTTTGGCCGATTTCTGCCCTTCGCGACGGGCAGAAATCGGCCAAAAGTAGTCAGTCAGATGCGCTTAGTGCTATAAAAATTTACTCGACCAATATCAAAAGGAGTCGCAAGCTTTAAAGCACTATAGCGACGTGTCGGAAACTTTAAGCTATCGGTTGCGCAGATTTATACTTACCCCCGAATGCACTATAACTAGCCCAGTGGGATCAAGCTTATACTCATGAGCATCTTTTTTGCTTGTACGATGCTTGAAGTGAGCATAACCATTAGTTCCGTTAGTGCCACCAATGATGGACCGATCATATAGCTCCTGCAGCAATTTCTCTGATGGCAAATTTGAGCAGTTGCTTTGTATGAACTCAGTAGCTTCGGAGTAAGTGCAGTCGTATTTCGAGCTGATTTCTTTTAATGCATCGAAAATATTCTGTATCTGAATATGCGTGTAGAACGAAGAAAGCTCATTACTTAGCTCCTTTACAAGCTCAGCTGAATACTGGCCCAACAACTGATTAACATCGAACTTCTTTAATGGTATTGAGTAATGACCGGACTCAAGTGGCTTGAAGAAAAGTATCAAGTCACGTGGTCTGATTAGCGTGTGGTCGCACACATACTTAAAACTAGTTTTTGGGGAAAAATCATCATCTATAAGGCTTTCCCATGGTGCGTTTGGATTTCTGATCTGTAGACTTGCTTGGTGAAAGGCATTTGCAATCCGCTTGTTTATCATTTTCTTTATGGCTAGATTGTTCTCATCAGACTTTCCAGAATAATCATCCTCATACCAAGATAACCTAGTAGCGTAAGAGGAGAAAATTTTAGATATATCGGCTGCTTGCGTAGATAAAAGTCGCTCCACATCATCTCTAATTAATATGATAACTTTGGCAGATGCATGATTTTTTGCGAATACTGTGTTATTTACATGCTTAGATGTTCTGATGAGCTGTATCAAGGTATCGGTAGAATGCTCATCATTAGCATCGAAATCAATATCTAAGTCATCGAAAAATAACGCATACGAATTTTCGTTTTCCGTATTAAGCTTGCTCGTCAAAACCTCTACGACTACTTTTTCCAAGTGCGGTATCAACTTGTAGAATGCAGCTCTCGACTCTTTGATCTGTATGTCAGTATTGAACTTTCCTTTGAAAAATCTTTTAAATTGCTCAATATTTATCTCAAAGGAGTGCTTCTTGATTAGCTCGACAATTTCACCTGTGTTTATGTCAATATAACCACTGTTTTTCTTGAGGAACTCCTGCAGCAACTTGTATCCATCCGCTTGTGCGGCTGCTTCGTTCTCGAAAAACATTTTAATAATGTTGGTGTAAATCAGCCACTTAAATAAGTGATCTTTAGTGTGTTCGGAGCTGTGCTCCTTGCCTAGCTGAACTAGCCTTTCCAGGCTCATGTTATCCTGACTTACAAATGAACAAAATAAATTGGGCTGATCGATAGACGATAAATATGTATATTCCGCAAATGCGCTTTTACCGCACCCTTTGCGCCCAATTAATATGTATTTTTCGTTAGAAAGTTCTTCGTAGAGATTGTGTAGGTCTTCATAAACATCTCTCAAATTAACTTTTGATGTCGGTAAAGATTCGGCTTCCGCTTCAGGAGCACCGATATAGATAGCATTTTTTTCCTTGCGTATAAAACTCTTGAATACCATTTCCTCTCCTAACACCCTGTGCTTGACCTAACGCGCCTGGGGGGTGAGTGACGCGCACGTATTTACCTTCACCCTTGTAAAGCAAGTATTGAGAGTATCTAAAGACCAAAGGCAAATCTAGTACGCCAACGAATTATATTTAGGATATTGTGCATTCGGCGACAGAAACATGTGTAATGCATGAATCATCTTAAAGCAAAAGACAAAGCCCATTAATGGCTATTCAAAGTCAAAAGCTATCATTACAGAATAACCGATTGAAATTTGCTTTGACCGTATTCTAAAAGGATTACAGCTTAGCCGTGCCTAATTATTTATATCTACTGATTTCAGCTTCCGGCTGAGAACTGTCTGCTGTTGGCCGTTTTTTGCCTCTCGCAATGGGCAGAAAACGGCCAAAAGCATTCCATAGACACACCGCTGATCCATCGGTAATGTGCACGCAGATCATGGCGCTTGGCCTTCACGGCATATGCCACGTTACTGGTGAGTTCCCTAGCTAGACAGCGAGCTACGCATTAGCAAGGAACGTTTCAGATGAGCATGCCGAAAATGTATCGACCATTTGTATCGTCTATCAACAGTTGGTTAAACGCACTAACCATGCTTGAGCAAGTCGTAGACACACAGCAACCGTTTAAATTCGGTACAGTTCCGATCACCATAAAATTTCAAATATTGCTCGAGATCATCAACAGTGACTTTGCTGTGGTAAGCTGACCAGATGATTGATGCTGACTTATTCGTCGGTGCAACTGCATCATCATCCAAAATAGCTTTGATGGTGGTGTGGTCGGTCTTAATCCGCTCCTTTGTTGCTTCCACCACCGTTTCGATTTTGGCTTTCTGCTGCGCTTTAAGCCGCTCTTCATCCTTTAGAGTCTTACAGACCTTAGAGAAACCAAATACCGGGAAAAACTGACTAGACTGAATTTTCTGCTTGTTAATTAGCTCGAGCAGCTGATAATTTGACTCTTCTAGAATTTTGAAATAATTGCCGATCATTTCGGAGATTGTGAAGTACTGGTACTGGATCGTTCTGGCGGAACCGATGGCCAGAATTTTATCGCTGTTTTTCAATGTATCCAGATCTTCTGTGATGGTGACTTTGATTTCCCCACCTGCAAAAATCTCTTTGACGATATTTTGTACTTTTCGAACATCCATCGCAGTTACCGGCAACGTAAGGCCAGAAATTGCCTCGTAGACAGCTGCGAAATTGTCGGTTTTAATCTTATTGATTCTGATGGTGGAAGAGAACCCCTCAAGATCAATATCATGCTCAGCAATATCGGTTGAGTCCGACCCCGCTTCGTATTCAATTAGTAAGAAATTTTCTCTAATTTTTTTCGCGTGATCAGAATTTGGTTTCACGTATGTGAATATTGTACGTAAGAGCGCTTTTATATTTTCATCACTTACACTGTACCCGATAAACACGATTGGGTTGTGTATAAACAAAGACAGCAACTGGGCGCGGATCAATTCGTAACGAGCAAAAAAAGCCTCATAATCCGCTTCACTAATAATAATTTTTGTCGGGTGATCCACACACCCGTGAATTTTGTAAACCGACCCATAGGGGTTGCTCAGTAATATATCATTGCCAATTAGCGGCGAAAATTCAAAGAACTGCTCCAAAAATCGATCATAGTTAGTGGTTATGATGGAACCTATGTTTTTACTGGCGCGTTTGAGAGCGGCGAGTTCATCCCCATACTCTTCCTTGATGTTTACTTCGCCGAGAAGATGGGAAATGTAGATCTTGAGCCGGCTGACGCTCACCCCACTTTTCATGTTTTCATAGAACGTGTCATTAACAAATTTCAATGGGCCGTCGCGATCACGCGCAATTTCTTTGTTAAAGACCTCTTCCAGTTTCGTGGCTACCCGATCGTATCGAAACTCACCATCCACTTCGCAGTCTGCTTTGATGTCGTAATAGAATTCATCAGTACCGCGTAGGTCGCAAGAAATCTTTCTGAGTAAGCCATCCCAAGTATAGGACTGGCTCAAATAGCGAAGACTGACCCCGGTTCCGACAAATAAGATCGGATGATTTCGGTATTTTCCGATGAACTCTTCTACCTTCATAGCAGCCCCGATTTGATCATGAGTTTAAATTAGTGAGGATTTATACCATGCGACAGGGGTAGCTGGCAGACCGGCGTTGCGACCTGACCGTGCGGGCCCGGGCAGATCATTCGAGATTGTCAGCTTCACCTGGAGCATACGGTCCAGAATTTATCCAGCTAAGTAGTAACACTACGACTCATCAGCTCTTTGCGCATCCCCAAGCCGGTTCTACCGATACGCGGAATCGCGTTCAGTTTGTTGAACGCATTTGAACGGCGGCTACTGGCCGAACTCTACCGTTGCTGACGGGCAGCTATGTGGTTGAAATCAGTCACCTTAAAACAGTCCTCCAAGTGCTGCTGGTTCCCAGTTCATGATCACCAGTTCACCGCTGACCTCGGCCTTACCCTGTCGTTGGTTGGTCGTGGTGTAGCGAATATCCAGCGTCTCGAAGTGAAAGCCCCCGAACACCCGGCGGATGTCCGGGTGGTCGTTGATGCTGACCATTACCCTACCCTTGCAGCGGCGCATGAACTCCGCCATGCGCTCATAGTTTTCAAACGGAAAGTCCACCCCATACCCTGCGGTCTGCCAATACGGCGGGTCCATGTAGTGAAAGGTATGGGCACGGTCGTAACGTTCGGCGCAGTCCAGCCAAGGCAGATTTTCGACGTAGGTGCCGGATAGGCGTTGCCAGGCAGCCGAAAGGTTTTCCTCGATCCTCAACAGGTTGATAGCCGGGCCGGTGGTCGCGGTACCGAAGGTCTGCCCGGAGACCTTGCCGGCGAAGGCATGGTGCTGCAGGTAGAAGAATCGCGCGGCGCGCTGAATGTCGGTGAGGGTTTCCGGGCGGGTCATCTTCTGCCACTCGAACACCTGGCGCGAGCTGAGCGCCCACTTGAACTGGCGCACAAACTCTTCGAGGTGGTTCTGCACCACGCGGTACAGCGTCACCAGGTCGCCATTGATGTCGTTGAGCACTTCAACGGGCGCCGCCTGGGGCCGCATGAAGTACAACGCGGCACCGCCGGCAAAGACTTCAACGTAGCATTCATGCGGTGGAAACAGCGGGATAAGACGATCGGCCAGACGGCGTTTGCCGCCCATCCAAGGGATGATGGGTGAAGACATGGATAGCAAGACCTTTACTGTATAAATAAACAGGTGCTAGGCTCGCTCTGCTTTGTGCACAGAGCAGGAGCCTTGGCGGGACTTGCAGGGACAATCTGCAGGGACGGTGGCCAGTCTGGATGTTGACGCATCCAGACTGGCCGCTCCTTTTAATTCGGTGTTAAACCCTCTTTGACCCGGGGCGACTCACTCGCCCGGGTAATCAAACCGGCACTTCGAGCACGACTTTCTGCGGTTTGCCGGACGCCTTGGCCTTGCCCTCCTTGCCGCCATTGCACTCCACCGACACCGTCCACCCGGACGGGGTAAAGGTGTGATCCACCGACTCCACCAGGTATTCACCATCGAGGCCGCGCTTGAAGCCTTGCGCCTCAATCATGATTTCGGCAAACAGGTCGGTCCGCCCCGGCAGGTCGAGGCGCACCGAGGCCGTCGAACGATTGAACGCCGCCAGACGGGCCTTGGCCGCTTCGTCGGCCGCCGTGCGGTCCGGATAGATATGGCGATCGGTATGCACCGGTGGCAGGCCTTCGGGCACGTTGGGATTGTCCAGGTGCGAAATGAGCAGCTCGCCGCTGGCCGGGTCCTGGTACTGGGTGCTGACGCCCTGATGCGCGCTACGGTCGCTCAAACGAAACCGCCAGCGGGTGACATCGCTGCGCTGCAGGGTGATGACCGCCAAGGCCTTGCCACTGGCGCTCTGCCCGCCCTGTCGCGGCAAGACCAGCAGCTTGCCGTCGGCCACCTTGGCCGTGCAGTCGTGCTTCTTGGCCACCCGAGTGATGAAGTTGAAGTCGGATTCATTGAGCTGGTCCATGCGCGGCACCCGGGTGTCGACCGGACATGACGGCTGCCAGCCATTGCGGGCCGCCACGTCACCGACGATCTGCGCCAGGCTGACATCCTCCCAACTGCCGCTGCGCGTGGTTTTGCCGCTGCCGCGCATGTCGCTGGCCTTGCCACTGATCACCAGCGTGTCCGGTGGGCCAGAGACGGCGACATCATCCACGGTGTAGCGACCCATGCGCGTCAGGTCGGCGCCGGCATAACCCAGGTAGACTTCGATGCTCGCGCCACGGACAGGCAGCGACACCGCGCCGTCACGGTCGTCGATGCGCAACTCAAACGAGTCAGACTCCATGCCGGGGCGGTCGGAAAGCTGCAGCGAAACCAGCCGATCATTGATCAGCGCGGTAATGTCGGCGCCGTCGGCGACGATACGAAACAGCGGTTGCATCGTGGTACTCCAGGCAAGAAAAAGCCCGCACTGAGCGGGCTGGGTAACGGGATCAATCCCACAGTGAAATCACGCTGTCAGTCTCCACCACCAACTCCGGCAGCGTGATCAGTACGCCCGCCCGGAACGGTTGTGGTTCATCGGCCAAACCTTGGTTGGCAGCCAGCACCGCCTCCATGCAGCGGTTCAGGTGGCCATAATAGTGGTGGCACAGGGTATCGAGCACATCCCCGTCAGCCGTTCTGCAGGTCATCGCCATAACGGACAAACTCCAATGAAAAGCCCTGCTTGCGCGGGATGGCCCCGGGCAGCAAGGCGCTTTGTTCCTCGTCGATATTGGTCAGGCACCAATTGCCCAGCACCTCGCCGTATCCGGTGGTCAGGTTCAGTGGCAGCAACTTGGCGCCGATACTGCGCAGCGTATCCAGCTGCTTCAGCCCACCCTTGAAGCTCGGGTAGATCGCGCCCTTGATGGTGATTTTCTCCTCGCCTAGCCCCACGGCCTGTTGCGCCGGCCGCCGGGTCAGGCGCTCCTGCGCGGCCCAGCGAAACGACGTCTGCCGGCGTAACTCGTCAAACGCCGCCGTGTCCAGGTTAAAGTAATACGGCCGCTCATTGGCCTTGAGCGGGTACATGATCAACAGGTGCGGGAATGGCTTCACCGCATCGGGAATCGGCGTCATGTCGCCGGCAAACCATTCCGTGGGGAAAATGTTGCCCAACGCGGCATTGGCCTTGCCGGCCACCTTGTTGAACGCCGCGCCAAAGCGGCCGATCTGTTCGGTCAGGGCGGAAAAGTGCTCTTCAAATTGCGCCAAGGCTCGCTGGGTCTGGTTGTAGTAGCTGGCGACCTTGCCGATCTTGGCCTGTGCCGAGTTGATCGCATCCTGCAGACGCCGGGTCTTGTCGCTCAGGTCCTCGCTGATAAAGGGCAGACCTTCCAGCGCGTCGGCCGCCCCGCTGATTTCATTCAGCGCGCCATTCATGGGTCCGGTCATGGACTCCAGGTCGGTGCGCCCGGCCTCCCCCGCGTCGACCATGTACTTCAGCCCACCCTGCAGGTGTTCCAGGTAAGTTTTTTCATCCGCCATTTCACGTCCTCAACCCACGTGGGGTGCATCAAACAACTGTCGGGCGCGTGCCTCCCGGGCGAAGTCTTCAAACTGACGGCGCAGATACGGCATCAATTCCTGGACCAACTGTGCCGGGTCTTTCACATCGCCTTGCACCTGAAAAACCGGGGCTGGGGCGAATGTGAATTGCTGATCGACCTTCGGCCGCTCGGGCCTCTGGACAGTGATCGCCGCCGGCATCAGCGAAGCCGCCGTGATCGGGGCCACCAAGGGGCTAGCCATCGAGCGCACGACAGCGCCAACACCTTGACCGGCGGGCATGGGGACCATGCCGAGCGGTGAGGTTGGCAATGGCGCGGGCCCACCAAACAGCGCCTTGCCCACCGTCGCCCCTATCTCGCCCCCGCCCCACGCACCGAGCATGCCGCCGATAATCCCGCCAATGGCGGTACCGACCACGGGGACGATCGAACCTAAAGCCGCACCGGCGGCCGCGCCGCCGAGTACCCCCCCCCCGCGCCCACCCCCC
>NZ_JBYSYZ010000049.1:36072-39842 GCF_058783925.1 Pseudomonas sp. FW305-70 | reverse complement strand
TTCGCGGGCAAGCCCGCTCCCACAGGGTTTCGGAGTACCTGTGGGAGCGGGCTTGCCCGCGATGACGGATGGTAAGGCGCAAGAAATCTTAAATTCCATAAATGAATATAAAAATAAGTTTTAAGTATTATTAATGAATAAGGCTCCTTGCTAGGATTCGCCTCACCGGACCACCGGACATTCAGCGACCCCTAACCCAGGAGCCCCTATGTCCGGCGCCGATATTCTTCACCGCAAACACGTGGACGGACTGTTCCGTGCTCACTACCACTGGCTCTGCACACGCCTGCGTCAGTCTCTGAACGATGCCGCCGCTGTCGAAGACATTGCCTGCGAAACCTTCCTGCAGCTGCTCCAGGCGCCTGGCCTGACGGCCATCCGTGAACCCCGCGCCTTGCTCACCACCGTCGCCCGACGCCTGCTCTATCAGCGTTGGCGTCGAGGTGATCTGGAGCGCCAGTACCTTCAGCAACTGCAACAGGCCGAGCCGATCCACGCCGAATCGCCGGAGGAACTGGTTCAACGGTCCCAGACCCTGACCCGTGTGGAGCGCAGCCTTCAGCGGCTACCCGGCAAAGTGCGCTCGACCTTCCTGCTGGCGCGGATCGACGGCCTGACCTATCCGCAAATTGCCGCTGCGCTGGGCATTTCCCTGCGTTCGGTCAGCGACTACATGACCCGTTCCCAGGCCCTGTGCGACCGGCACAGCGCCAACCAATCCCTGAACCGCCCACTCCAGAACAAGAGGTCCGCATGAGATCGATCAAAACCCTGCTCGGCAGTTCGCTGCTGGCCCTGAGCCTGTTGTCCCACCCGGCATCGGCCACGGAAAAAGCGGCGCCTATCCATTTTGGCGACATCACTTGGGAAAGCGGCAGCCTGATCACCGAAATCCTGCGCCTGATCGTTGAGAAAGGTTACGGCTACCCGACCGACACGCTGCCGGGCAGCACCGTCAGCCTGGAAGCGGCGCTGGCCAAAAACGATATTCAGGTCATCGGTGAAGAGTGGGCCGGACGCAGCCCTGCCTGGGTCAAGGCCGCCGCCGAGGGCAAGGTCTTCGGCCTCGGCGATACGGTCAAAGGCGCCACCGAAGGTTGGTGGGTGCCGGAGTACGTGATCAAGGGCGATCCCGAGCGCGGCATCAAGCCCTTGGCCCCGGAGCTGAAGTCCGTTGCCGACCTGGCGAAGTACAAGGATGTATTCCGCGACCCTGAAGACCCGAGTCGCGGACGCTTCCTCAATAGCCCCACCGGCTGGACCTCGGAAATCGTCAACAGCCAGAAACTCAAGGCTTATGACCTGACCGCCAGCTACGTCAACTTCCGCACCGGTTCCGGCGCAGCGCTGGACGCAGAAGTGGCGTCGTCGATCCGCCGTGGCAAACCGGTGCTGTTCTACTACTGGTCGCCGACACCGCTGTTGGGGCGATTCAAGCTGGTGAAGCTCGACGAACCGCCGTTCGACGCCGAAGCCTGGAAAACCCTGGCCGACGCCAACAACCCGAACCCCAAAGGCACGCGCTCGATGCCGGCGAGCCTGGCCATCGGCGTGTCGGCACCGTTCAAGGCGCAATACCCGGACCTGGTGACGTTCTTCGAAAAGGTCGACCTGCCGATAGATCTGTTGAATCAGACCCTGGGCCAGATGAGTGAAAAACGCCAGAAACCCCGCGAAGTCGCCGAAGCGTTTTTGCGTGAGCAGCCGCAGGTGTGGAAGGGCTGGGTGCCGGGGGAGGTGGCTACCAGGGTGAGTGCGAGCTTGTAGTACTGTCTGAAGTTTCTGCGGTGCCTGAACTGCCGTCTTCGCGAGCAAGCCCGCTCCCACATTGGGTCTGTTGTGTCCACAAATCCTGTGGTCAACAACGATCCCCTGTGGGAGCGGGCTTGCTCGCGAATGTTCTCAAGTCTTACACCAATTGAGTGGTCAGTGCCGCTTTCACCGCCGGTCGCTGATCCCCCCCAACAAGCCGCTGAACCGTTTTTGTCCTCAATGCTGGCCGACTAGTGGCCTTGCAAGCCAAAGCTTGCTGTCTATGATCAGCTGTAACTGGTTATGTCGACCGTGATGGGGCGGTCGACTGGCCGTCAGAGTGCGCAATCAAAGGCACCGACACTTGATGACAGGGAGCTGTCCGCTAAATGGAATTTGATTCGAATCTGTTAGGGCTGGCCCGCATGCGGGCTATCAAGAGAAGGATGTCTTGATGAGCGTGTCGCTGTAAGGACCCTCCGATTGATCATCGTTTATCACCTGACTAGTCCTTCTTTTTGGAGGGATGCGTGTGCCTGTTCCACGGAACGTAGTGGTGGATGTGAAAGACCTGCAACTTTCATCAATCAAAAAATTGCGCGCAAGGTGATACAACAATGTTCAACCTACATCACAAGGCTGACCTGCTGGAAATCGAACGCTTCAGCTGTGCGCTGACCGAGGCCAACGCCAAGCTGGCGGCGGTCAGTCGTTCGATGGCGATGATTGAATTCACCCCGGACGGCATCGTCATCGATGCCAACGAAAATTTTTGCAGTGCCATGGGTTACAGCGCCGAAGACGTGCGCGGCAAGCATCACCGGATCTTTTGTGAAGAGCAGTACTACCGCAGCGACGACTACACCAAACTGTGGCGTGACCTGGCGCGGGGCGAGCCGCTGAGCGGGACCTTTTTGCGCTTGCACAAAAGCGGCCGTGAAATCTGGCTCGAAGCCACCTACCTGCCGGTGCTGGGCCCCGACCGGCAGGTCAAGAGCGTGATCAAGGTCGCTACCGACATCACCGCCCGGATCAACAAGGAACACGAAAACGAAAGCCGACTCGCCGCGATCGGCCGCTCCATGGCCGTGATCGAATTCACGCCCGAAGGCAAGGTCATCAGCGCCAACGACAACTTCCTGAAAACCATGCAGTACTCGCTCAACGAAGTGGTGGGGCAGCATCACAGCCTGTTCTGCCACCGTGCCGAAGCCGAGTCCCAGGGTTACCGAAATTTCTGGGCTTCGCTCAACCGCGGCGAATATCACTCCCACCGTTTCGAGCGCAGGAACAAGCAAGGTCAGACGGTATTCCTCGAAGCGTCCTACAACCCGTTGTTCGACGCCAAGGGGCGTTTGTACAAAGTGGTCAAGTTTGCCAGCGACATCACTCACCAGATGACCACCCTGCAAACCGCCGCGGAATCGGCCCACAGCACCTCGGTGCAAAACGACGTCTGCGCGCGCAAGGGGTCCGAAGTGGTGCAGCAGACGGTGCAGATCATCCAGGACATTTCCCGCGACCTGAACGAAGCGGCACTGAGTATCGATGCCGTGAGCAAACAGTCGGACATCATCGGCACCATCGTGCAGACCATCCGCGGCATTGCCGATCAGACCAACCTGCTGGCACTCAACGCGGCGATTGAAGCGGCGCGGGCCGGTGAGCACGGACGCGGGTTTGCGGTAGTGGCCGATGAGGTGCGCAGCCTCGCGGCGCGTACCAGCCAGGCGACGCTGGAGATCGTCGAGGTGGTGCGCAAAAACCACGACTTGTCGCTCAGCGCCGTGTCGAGCATGCAATCGAGCCTGAGCCGAACCGGCCTGGGCGTGGAACTGGCGAACGAGGCCGGCGAGGTGATCCTGGAAATCCAGCAGGGCTCACGGCATGTGGTGGATGCGATCAGTCAGTTCAACTCGACGTTGCAACTGAACTAGTCGCGGTAACTACAACTGTAGGAGCCAGCTTGCTGGCGATGGACTCAAGCGCGCCGCGTTTATCCAGGTCACACGCGTTAT
>NZ_JBYSYZ010000049.1:0-35972 GCF_058783925.1 Pseudomonas sp. FW305-70 | reverse complement strand
CGTTAACGTCCATCGCGAGCAAGCTCGCTCCTACAGGGGACCGCAATTGTAGGAGCCAGCTTGCTGGCGATGGACTCAAGCGCGCCGCGTTTATCCAGGTCACACGCGTTATCGTTAACGTCCATCGCGAGCAAGCTCGCTCCTACAGGGGACCGCAATTGTAGGAGCCAGCTTGCTGGCGATGGACTCCAGTGCGCCGCGTTTATCCAGGTCACACGCGTTATCGTTAACGACCATCGCGAGCAAGCTCGCTCCTACAGGGGGCCGCAAAATTGTAGGAGCCAGCTTGCTGGCGATGGACTCCAGTGCGCCGCGTTCATCCAGGTCACACGCGTAAGATCGGCAACCTGCGGCCGTTCAAGGCAAGCCGTTGCAGCAATGCTTCAGGAAGCCGGGATGCTGCGCCAGGCGTTTGAAATACTCATCGACGGCGGGGTAATCCGGGCGCTCGATCGGGGTCATCAGCCAGCGGTTGACGGACAGGCCGATGACGATGTCGGCCAGAGTAAACCGTGGCCCGGCAACATAGGCCTTGGTGGTCGCGAGTTGATGTTCGAGGATGGCCATCTTCTGGTTCCAGCCGCGAATGCCGACCTCGAGGCTATGCGGGTCCTGGAACTCCGGGTCTTTGCGCACCAGTGCCATGAACGGGTATCTCCAGGACGGATTGAGCTCGGTGGCTTGCCAATCCATCCACTGCTCCACCCGAGCGCGGGCGGCCGGTTCGGCAGGCAGTAGCTCGGCATGATGGTGATGGTGTTTGCCCACCAGGTAGCGGCAGATGGTATTGGACTCCCATAACACTCCGGCTTCATCGATGATCACCGGCACCTGCGCGTTGGGATTGAACCGGAGGAACTCGGGGCTGTGGGTAGAGGCAAAACCGCTGCCCCAGTCCTCGCGTTCGTAGGTGATGCCCAGTTCCTCGCAGGTCCACAGGACTTTTCTGACGTTGATGGACGACGCTTTGCCGAGAATCTTCAGTACATGTTCCATGTTCTGCTCCAGCGAGAATGACGTACAGGCAATTGTAGGTGGTGGTATGTAGGAAGGCGCTGTAGGAGAGCGGCTTCAGATGAGTTGTGCAGGTTACGCTTTCTTGCACCCTTGCCTACAACTACGCCAGAATCCGCCGACTTGTGCGCCTGGTATCCGGACTCTATCGTTCCGTGTCGCTGCAAATTCAGCGATCGGGTTTCGCAGCCCGGGTATCTCTAGACGCATAGCGTCCACCATTCGTGATCACTTCACTTTATGGCGGCTGTGCGTGGGAGACCTTCGGGTCTACCGGGTTCTAGAGTCCCGGTCTGCGACCCGCGTACAGCTGCCACCCTTCGTATCGCAGCGAGACGTGGCAGCTCCATCACTCTAGGAGCATTGCCATGTTCAAACCCACGCCCAACCCCCCACGCAATCCCAGCCCGATGTTCTCCATCTCGCCTGGCATCAATAACGAAACGCTGTTGGCGCACGCCTGCGAGTCACTGGCCTCGGCGAGTGTGATGACCAATGACTTTGCAACGTTTCTGGAAGGCAGCCAGCGCAACACGGCGCTGGCGATCGCACAGATCATCATGCTGGCGGAACTGGCGGTGAATCGGGTGCTGGATAACCTCGATCCGCAGGATTGATCGCCGAACCTGTGGCGAGGGAGCTTGCTCCCGTTGGAGTGCGAAGCGCTCCCAATATGAACGGATGCGTTCTATCCGCATTGCGACGGCTGCGCCGCCGAACGGGGGCGAGCCCCCTCGCCACAAAATCTCACTTCACTGCGGTTATGTCGCGTCTATGTACTCTCCCGCACCTTCAACTCAAACCCCATGTCCTGCACCGGTCGGGCCACGGTGTTGCCGGCCATCAGTGTCAGCATCTGCTCCGCCGCGCGGCGGCCGATGGCCTCGCGGGGGGTGTTGATGCTGCTCAGGCGCGGGACCATGTGTTCGGACATGGGCAGGTCGTTGAAGCCGAGGATCGCCACTTGCTCGGGGATCTTGATCCCGTGTCGCATCGCTTCGAGCAGCGCGCCCTGGGCCAGGTCGTCGTTGCCGAAGAAGATCGCATCGACATCCGGGCGGCTGGCGATCATCTGCAAGAACAATTCGCCACCCAGGCCGACCGAGGACGGGCGGGGCGTCAGCACTTCCAGCGCCGGGTCGTACAAGCCGGCCTTTTGCAGGGCTTTGCGGAAACCTTCGCCGCGCAGCAAGGTGCGCTGGTCCAGCTGCGCGCCGATGTAGGCCAGGCGCTTGCGACCGCGAGACAGCAAGTGTTCGGCCGCCGTTTCGCCGGCCGCCAGTTGCGAGAAACCCACGCAATTAAGCCCGGCGGCGCTGTCCAGCTCCATCATGTACACGCAGGGAATGTTGCTGGCTTCGATCATCCGCCGCGAGCTTTCGGTGCGGTCGAACCCGGTCAGCAGCAAGCCGCGTGGCTGATAGGCCATGTAGTTGCGCAGCAGGTTTTCTTCTTCATCGCGTGAGTAGTGGAAGTTGCCGATCAGCACTTCGAAGCCCTTGGGGCGCAAAACCTGATGAATGGCTTCCAGGGTATCGATGAACAGCAAATTGGATAATGAAGGCACCAGCACCACGACTGAATGGCTCTGGGCCGAGGCCAGGGCGCGGGCGGCAGGGTTGACGACATAGTTGAGCTCCAGCGCCGCTTTCTGCACTTTTTCCACCAGTTCAGTGGCCACGGTGCTGACGCCACGCAGGGCGCGGGAGGCGGTGATCGGGCTGACGCCGGCCAGTCGGGCAACTTCGTTCAGGGTAGGGCGGCCAGTGGTGCGGGTATTTTTATCGTTCTTGGTTGTGTTCATCGACGGCTTGCCAAACAAAATTCAAGGCACTAAGGTAGCGCTGTCTCGACGCAGCTGCAAATGCGTGAGCGAGGGTTCGCCTGATCCTCGCTTTTTGGTGTTGGGACCTAACCTGCTGCAACCCTTAAAATGACAAGAAAGGCGTCGGCAACTTCTGCTTTTGGTCTAGTGTCATAACTGGCAAAGGTAGCGCTGTCTGCGCGCTGAGGTGTTACATGAACCATCCCATCACCGCCCTGGTCATCATGGGCGTTGCCGGTTGCGGCAAGACGTGCGTCAGCGAGGCCCTGTGCCAACTGAGCGGCGCTACGGCCATTGAAGGCGACTCTTTCCACCCTGCCGCCAATATCGAAAAGATGAGCGCGGGGATCCCCCTGAACGATGAAGACCGCGCCGGCTGGCTCGACAGCCTGTGCGATGAACTGCGCCGTGTCGACGCCAAGGGTGAGCGCCCGGTGCTGACCTGTTCGGCGCTCAAACACATCTATCGCGAACGTCTGCGCAGCGCCTTGCCGGGCCTGGGCTTCGTGTTCCTTGAGTTGACCCCCGAGGTGGCCGCCGACCGCGTGTCCCATCGGCCGGGCCACTTCATGCCGTCGACCCTGATCGACAGCCAGTTCGCCACCCTCGAATCGCCCGTCGGCGAACCGCTGACCCTGGCGCTGGATGCTTCGACCCATAGCGTCGAGCAACTGGCTGCGCAGGCTCATGCCTGGTGGCAGACGAACGGCCTGAAACAGGCGGTATGACTGTGCTTGCAAAGACAGCGCTGTCCTCGCGGCTTCTGACTAACCCGCTTTAATAACAACAACAACCAGGAGACACCCCTAATGTTTGGCATGTCCCACGAGACGTTCCTGCTGCTCGATGCAGTGGTCACGGTGATCGGGCTTATCGTCCTGATCACCAAGTTCAAATTGCACCCCTTCCTTGCCCTGATCATCGCCGCAGCCTTCCTCGGGCTGACCTCCGGCATGCCGATCGGCACCATCATCAAGGCGTTCCAGGACGGCTTCGGTGGCGTGCTTGGTTTTGTCGGCATCATCCTCGCACTGGGCACGATGCTCGGCAAGATGATGGCCGAATCAGGCGGTGCGGATCAGATTGCACAGACGTTGATCCGCGCCTTCGGCAAGGACAAGGTGCAGTGGGCGATGATGTTCGCGGCGTTCCTGGTCGGTATTCCGCTGTTCTTCGAAATCGGCTTCGTGCTGCTGATCCCGCTGGTGTTCATCGTCGCTCGCCGCACTGGCGTGTCGATCATCAAGATCGGTATCCCGCTGCTGGCGGGTCTGTCCGCGGTACACGGCCTGGTGCCGCCGCACCCGGGGCCGCTGCTGGCCATCGGTGTGTTCGGTGCTGACATCGGCAAGACCATTCTGTACGGCCTGATCGTTGCGCTGCCAACCGCCATCATCGCCGGCCCGATCTTCGGTACGTTCATTGCCAAGCACATTCCCGGTCATCCGAACCAGGAGCTGGTGGATCAACTGGCCCGCGAATCGGATTCGGCCGATCTGCCGAGCTTCGGCATCACGCTGGTGACCGTGCTGCTGCCGGTGTTCCTGATGCTGCTCAAGACCTTTGCCGACGTGGTGCTGCCCGATGGCAACATCTTCCGCGCCTTCATGGACCTGATCGGTCACCCGATCTCGGCGTTGCTGCTGGCCTTGCTGCTGTCGCTGTATACCTTCGGTTACAAGCAGGGCATCGGTTCCAGCCAGATGATGAAGTGGCTCGATGCCAGCCTCGCGCCGACCGCCGCGATCATCCTGATCATCGGTGCCGGTGGTGGCTTCAAGCAGATGCTGGTGACCAGCGGTGTGGGTGACGTGATCGGCCACATGGCGGTGAACGCTCAGATCTCGCCGATCCTGCTGGCCTGGCTGGTGGCGGCGGTGATTCGCATTGCGACTGGTTCGGCGACTGTGGCGACCATCACTGGCGCGGGCATCGTGGTGCCGGTGGTGGGGATGATTCCGGGCGTGAACCGTGAGCTGCTGGTGCTGGCCACCGGTGCCGGTTCCCTGATCCTGTCCCACGTGAATGACGCCGGTTTCTGGCTGGTGAAGCAGTACTTCAACATGACCGTGGCCGAAACCTTCAAGACCTGGACCGCGATGGAAACCATCCTGTCGGTGGTGGGCCTGGGCTTTATCCTGTTGTTGTCGCTGTTCGTCTAAGCGATTCGGCAGACACAAAAAAACCGCAGCGATGCGGTTTTTTTGTGGGTGCTCGATTTTATGGCTGAACACAATTCAAATGTGGGAGCGGGCTTGCTCGCGAAGGGGGAGTGTCAGTCAACCAAGATGTTGTTTGGTACACCGCATTCGCGAGCAAGCCCGCTCCCACAAGGTCATGTGTTATCAGTTGGTTTTCGGGGCCAACCCATCCGCGCGAAACATCCCGCGAATCCCGCGTACGGCCTGGCGAATCCGGTCCTGGTTTTCGATCAGCGCGAAGCGCACGTGATCATCGCCGTACTCGCCAAACCCGACGCCCGGCGAGACACACACCTTGGCCTCGGCCAGCAGTTTCTTGGCGAACTCCAGCGAACCCAGGTGCGCGTAAGCCTCAGGGATTTTGGCCCAGACGTACATCGACGCTTTCGGGTTTTCCACCATCCAGCCCAGTTCATGCAGGCCCTTGACCAGTACGTTGCGGCGCTGCCGATACTGCTCGGCGATGTCGCGCACGCATTGCTGATCGCCTTCCAGGGCAGCAATCGCCGCCACTTGCAGCGGGGTGAAGGTGCCGTAGTCGTGGTAGCTCTTGATTCGCGCCAGGGCGTTGACCAGTTCCGGGTTGCCGACCATGAAGCCGATGCGCCAGCCGGCCATGTTGTAGCTCTTGGACAAGGTGAAGAACTCCACCGCAATGTCCTTGGCCCCCGGCACCTGCATGATCGACGGGGCTTTCCAGCCGTCGTAGACGATGTCGGCGTAGGCCAGGTCGTGCACCACCAGCACGTCGTACTGTTTGGCGAGGGCGATGACGCGCTCGAAGAAGTCCAGCTCCACGCACTGGGCGGTCGGGTTGGACGGGAAACCGAGGATCATCATCTTCGGTTTCGGGATCGAACCGCGAATGGCCCGCTCCAGCTCCGCGAAGAAATCCACGCCCGGCACCAGCGGCACCGACCGCACCTGGGCGCCGGCAATCACGGCACCGTAGATGTGAATCGGGTAACTCGGGTTGGGCACCAGCACGGTGTCACCCTGATCCAGGGTCGCCAGCATCAGGTGTGCCAGGCCTTCCTTGGAGCCGATGGTGACGATGGCCTCGCTTTCCGGGTCGATGTCGACCTCGTAGCGGTCCTTGTACCAGTTGGAAATCGCCCGGCGCAGGCGCGGAATGCCCTTGGAGGTGGAGTAGCCGTGGGTGTCTTCGCGCTGGGCCACCGTGACGAGTTTTTCGACGATGTGCGGCGGCGTGGCGCCGTCGGGGTTGCCCATGCTCAAGTCGATGATGTCTTCGCCACGACGACGGGCGGCCATCTTCAGCTCGGCGGTGATGTTGAAAACGTAAGGGGGGAGTCGATCGATGCGCGCAAAGCGGCGCGGCGAACCTTGTTCGGCCATTGTTGCCTCGGATAACGTAAGCGCCCGGAACCGTCCGAGCGACGCTGGTCACTGCGGTGACCTGTGGCGGAATGTAAGGGCAGCTGTGGCAGACTGTCCAGCCTCAAAGTAAACAAATTTTTCCGAAGGATAGGGTTCGATGGAATTTACCAGTGGCTTCTTGCTGAGCCTTTCGCTGTGCCTGGATATCGGCGTGGCCAACATCGCGATGATCACCCTGGCCATGCAGCGCGGCTATTTCCAGGGCTTTGCCCTGGGCCTCGGAACCTGCGTCGGCGACCTGATCTACGCGGTACTGGCGCTGGCTGGCATGACCGTGTTGCTGCAGTACGAAACCGTGCGCTGGGTGTTGTGGATCGGCGGTTCGGCGCTGCTGGTGTATTTCGCGGCGAAGATGATTTATTCGGCGATTCACCACGAAGCGGTGCTGGCGCAATCGGCCGAGGTGGGGCACAACTCCCATCGCAAGGCGTTCTTTCGCGGAATCTTCCTGGCCATGTCGTCGCCCAGTGCGATTCTCTGGTTCGCCGCCGTGGGTGGCACGCTGATCGCCCGTTCCGGCGGCGGTGGCGCCCTCAGCTCCGCGCTGTTTCTCGGCGGTTTTCTCTGCGCGGGGATTCTCTGGTGTGTCGGGCTGTGCTTTGCCGCGAGCCACGGCGGCAAGTTGCTCGGCGACAAGTTGCTGCGTTATTCCTACATGGCATCGGCGGCGATCTTCTGTTATTTCGCGGTCTACGTGATCCTATCGGGTTATAACGAGTTCGTTGGCGCCGGTGCGGTCGAGCCGTTGCACGCCCTGTAACTGGGCGAATCGGGTTTGGCTTCTATACTCCCAGCCGAACCCATTTTTATGCGTCAGGAGTCGAGTCATGGATGAGTTAGCACGCGTCGAACTGACGCAACCGCGCTTCGAACACGGGCACTTCCTGCTGATTGCAGGGCTGGGCGGACCATTCACCCAGCAAACCACCCAGGGCATTCCCGAGCTCTGGGAGAAATTCATCCCGCATCTGGGTCATATTCCGGGCCAGAAAGGCGAAGTCACCTACGGCGTCTGCTGCAATTTCGACGGCAAGGGCGGCTTCGATTACATCGCCGGGGTCGAGATCAGCAAGCTCGATGATTTGCCGGAAACTTACCGGTGGGTGGAAGTTCAGCCGCAGCTGTACGCGGTGTTCGAGCACAAGGGGCCGCTGGACACCCTGCCGCAAACCTTCCAGTACATCCATGGCACGTGGCTGCCGCAGTCCGGCCACGAGCTATTGGCGGCACCGGAGTTCGAACGTTACAGCGAAGACTTCAACCCCAAGCTCAACACCGGCAAGCTGGAACTCTGGCTGCCGATCAAGGCATGACACCTGCCGCGAGAGGCGGATCAGCCGATTCGTCTCTCGATGTCCCACGGCGGCTGATTTATCATCCCCAGCCTTTCCCATGCTGATCCCGAGCCGCCATGAACACCGTCATCCGCAACGTCACCCCCGCCGATCTGGACCGCTGCTTTGCCATCGAAACCCTTGCCTATGAAGGTGACGAAGCCGCGACCCGCGAGAAGATCGCCACCCGCATCGCCACATGGCCCGAGGGGTTTATCGTTGCTGAAGTGGACGGCGTCGCCGCCGGTTTCATCAATTCCGGTGCGGCGTTTCAGGTGGAAATGTCGGACGAAGCGTTCAAGGAACTGATCGGCCACGACCCGGCCGGGCCGCACGTGGTGATCATGTCGGTGGTGGTGCACCCGGATTATCAGGGGCAGGGCCTGGCCAGGCTTTTGATGGGCGAATTCATCGAGCGTATGCGTGCGATGGGCAAGGTCAGCATCAACCTGATGTGCAAGGAGCGGCACATTCCGTTGTATGCAGGGTTCGGCTTTGCCTACGTCAAGCCATCGGCGTCGGACCATGGCGGCATGGCCTGGCATGAGATGGTGCTGGCGCTGTAAGCCACACCGAAGATCCCCTGTGGGAGCGGGCTTGCTCGCGAAGGCGGAGTGTCAGTCGACATCATCGTTGGCTGACACTGCGCCTTCGCGAGCAAGCCCGCTCCCACATTTGAATGGGGTTACCTCAAAAGGTCAGCCCCATCCGCCGCTCATAGCCGATCCGGCCCTTGTACGCCTCGCCGCTGTCGACAAAGCCGAACCTGGCGTACAGGGCGATGGCAGCTTCGTTGTCGGCATCCACCGACAGCTCCAGCCCCCGGATCTCTGGCCAGGCCAGGCGCGCCGCCTCGGGCAGTGCCTGCAGGCAGGCCTTGCCGTAGCCTTTGCCCTGAGCACGTTGATCGACCTGCAGCGCATGCAGGGTGGCGCTGTGTTCATTGGCCCACGCAGGCAATACGGGGGGGCGCTTGAGCAGCAGGAAGGCCACGGGAATGTCTTCGGCCAGCAGGGCAAATCCTTTGACCCCCGGGCCGGGCCTGGACAACAAGGTGTGCAATGCACCGTGGATATCACCGGAGAACTTTATCTGCTCCGGATGTACTTCAATGGCCTCGACCTGTTGGCGCTGCAGCGCATTCAGGCTTTCGTAAGGCACGAGTCGGGCTGTCACGGGAGTGTCCTTTTTCCAACATGAATAGAACCTCGGATTCTAGCGATTCTGGCCGTTTGGATTATTTTTATTTCTTCTGTCGATTCGCCGGATCGCCAGACGACTAAGGGTGTCTTCCAATAAAAACCACGGAGAACCACCATGAACTCGCAAACCCAGATCCAGAACCTCATCGAGAACTATCGCCAGGCGGTCATGGCCAAGGACATTGAAAAAGTCATGGCCCTGTATGCCGATGACATCGTTTCCTTCGACGCGGTCAAGGCCCTGCAATTCAAAGGCAAACCGGCGTATCGCGCGCATTGGCAGGCCTGCATGGAAATGTGCCCAGGCCCGCACATCTTCGAATTCCAGGAAATCACCATCGAGCCGTCCCAGGAGATTGCGTTCGCTCACTGGCTGGCCCATTGCGGTGGCACCAACGACAAGGGCGAAACCCAGGCCTGCTGGATGCGTGTCTCGCAGTGCTATCGACAGGAAGCCGGGCTGTGGCAGATCGTCCACGAACATTGGTCGGCGCCGTTCGACATGACCAGCGGTGCGACGCTGTTCGACCTCAAGCCCTGATCGTCGGGAAGCCGAGCCAGAATGCCAGTCAGCGACCATAGTTGATCGTTCGATAAGGAGAGCGTGATGAAGTACTTATGCCTGGTCTACAGCGATGAGCACCTGCTGCATTCGCTGCCGGAAAGCCCGAAGGACGAAGAGTGCATGGCCTATGCCGAGTCGATCCAGGGCAGTGGGCGGATGGTCGCCGCCGAGGCGCTGGAGTCGGTGCAGACCGCCACCACCGTGCGGATGCGCAACGGCAAGCTGTCGATCACCGATGGTCCATTCGCTGAAACCAAGGAGCAGTTGGCCGGTTTTTACCTGATCGATGCCAAGGACCTCAACGAAGCCCTCCAGGTCGCCGGGAACATTCCGGCGGCCCGGGTCGGCAGTGTCGAAGTGCGCCCCGTTCGGCAGTTGAATCCTTAAGATGCCAGGGCTGCCGGTTCAGGCGCAGGTCGAGCGGGTCTATCGCGAAGAGTCGCGGCGCATTCTTGCGACCCTGATTCGTTTGCTCGGTGATTTCGACCTCGCCGAAGAGGCCTTGCACGAGGCGTTTTTCATCGCGGTCGAACGCTGGCAGCGTGACGGCGTACCGGACAATCCGCGGGCCTGGCTGGTGTCCGCCGGGCGCTTCAAGGCCATCGATGCCTTGCGCCGGCGCGCCCGTTTTGCCGCGTCGCAGCCCTTGCTGATCGCGCAGCTGGAGGCGTTGGAACAGGCAGACTGGAGTGATGAAGACGTGGAAGACGATCGCCTGCGGCTGATCTTCACTTGCTGCCACCCGGCCCTGGCGGCGGACGCGCAAGTTCCACTGACGCTGCGGGAAGTCTGCGACCTGACCACGGAAGAAATTGCCCGGGCCTTTCTCTCGGCCCCGGCCACCATCGCCCAGCGCATCGTGCGCGCCAAGGCGAAAATCCGCGACGCGAAAATCCCTTATCAAGTGCCGACGCTGGCTGAGTTGCCCGAGCGCCTGGACAGCGTATTGCGGGTGATCTACCTGGTGTTCAACGAGGGGTATTCGGCGTCCATTGGCGCCGAACTGGTCCGCGAGGACTTGACCCGCGAGGCGATCCGTCTCGGCCGGTTACTGGTGGAGTTGTTGCCGGAGCCGGAGGTCATGGGCTTGCTGGCGTTGATGCTGCTGCACGAGTCGCGACGCCCGGCCAGGACTTCGGCGAGCGGCGAGTTGATTGTGCTCGACGAGCAGGACCGTTCGCTGTGGGACGCCGGGTTGATCGCTGAAGGCTGCGCGCTGATCGAGCACGCGTTGGGCTTGGGGCGATTCGGGCCCTATTGCCTGCAAGCGGCCATCGCGGCAGTGCATGCCGAAGCCTCGACGGCGGGGGAAACCGATTGGCCGCAGATTGTCGGCCTGTATGACGTGCTGCTGCGGGCGGTGCCGTCGCCGGTGATCGAGTTGAATCGTGCGGCGGCGATTTCCCAACGCGATGGACCGCAGGCAGGGCTGACGCTGGTCGACGCCATTCTGGCGCGGGGCGAACTGCTGGATTACCACCTGGCGCATTCGGCGCGGGCGGAGTTTTGTCGGCAGCTGGGTCGCAAGCAAGAGGCGCGGGCGGCGTGGGAACGGGCACTGGTGTTGACCCGGCAAGAGCCGGAGCGGCGGTTTATCGAAGCGCGGCTCAAGGCGTTGGAGTGATGTTGAATGTGATGGCCTCTTCGCGGGCAAGCCCGCTCCCACAGGTGTACGCATTCCAATGTGGGAGCGGGCTTGCTCGCGAATGGCCACACCGCTATTCCAGCATCTTGCCCAGCAACCAGCTCCCCGCCGGCCCCGGCGGATTGAGCCGTGACCACAACGCATCCACCGACACCGTTTTCGGCCAGCCGCGCACCACCAGTTCCTGCAAGGTGCCGGGCCCGAAGCGCTCCACCAGCCAGCGGGGCAACGGCGCCCAGCCGAATCCGCCCTGGGCCATTTCCAGCAGCATCAGATAACTCGGCGCCGACCAGACGCGGCCCTTCGCCCGACTTTCATAGGGATTGATGATGGTCGCCAGGCGCAGTTCGCGGTGTTGCTGCAGGACGTCCTGATCGACGTAGTCCAGCTTTGCCAACGGGTGGGCAGGGGACACGAACAGGGCGATTTCCGTACGCTCGTCCACCGTCGAACTGACCAGGTCCGGCGGGTAGCTGTCCTGCATTTCGGCGAAGGCAATCTGCGCCCGGCCGCTTTGCACCAGCGACACCAGGTCATCGCATTCGGCGATCAGGCATTCGAGTTCAAGGTCCGGGTAACGCTGCTCGAAGGCACTGAGTGACGCCTCGAAACGGTCCGACTGATAGGTATCGGACAGCGCCACCGTCAGCTTCGCTTCCACCCCTTGGGACAGTTGGCGGGCGGTCATTTCCAGACGACTGCTGGCGGCCAGGATGTCTTCGGCCCGTTGCAGCATGACGCGTCCGGCCGGGGTCAACCCGGGCTTGCGGCTGCTGCGGTCGAACAGCGTCAGGTTGAGGTCGATTTCCAGGCTGGCCACCGCCGCGCTGATGGTCGACTGACTGCGGCCCAGCTTGCGCGCCGCGGCGGAAAAGGAGCCTTGGGTCGCGGCTTCGACAAACGCCAGCAACACTTCGTGAGAGGCCATGAACTATCGCCTTGATCGATGGTTATTGGTTATGAAGTATCGATGTGATGACAGATCATGGCAACCACAGTCACTCGAGGGAGTTCGGCCATGAGCGCCAACAAATCCATTACTGAACGTATTTTCCAGGCCATCGGTTTCGAACTGCTGGCCATCCTGATCTGTACCCCGCTGCTGGCCTGGATCATGAAGAAGCCGATGCTGGAGATGGGCATGGTCACCGTCCTCATCGCCGCCCTGGCCCTGGCCTGGAACGTGGTCTTCAACGGTATGTTCGACCGGGTGCTCAAGCGCCTCGCCATCGCCCACAACGCCTGGGTCCGCGTGGTGCATGCGCTGTTGTTCGAAGGCGGTCTGGTCGCGCTTGGCGTGCCGCTGATTGCCTGGTGGATGGATGTCAGCCTGTGGCAGGCGTTCCTGCTGGATATCGGCGTGTTGCTGTTCTTCCTGCCGTACACCTACGTGTACCACTGGGGGTATGACGTGGTTCGGGAGCGGTTGGTGCTGCGCCAGGTTTACTGAATGAGTTTGAACCAGGTTTTTTGTGGCGAGGGGGCTTGTCGGATCGCCGCACCGCCCCGTTCGGCTGCGAAGCAGTCGCAAAAAGCTTGGGACCGCTTCGCGCTCCAACGGGGGCAAGCCCCCTCGCCACAGGGATTGTGTTTGGCCTGATGTTTAACAGTAAGCCTTACAAAAACATCCCCCCCGACGCCTCGATGCGCTGGCCATTGATCCACTGGCTGCCTGGCGCCAGCAGCAGCGCAATCGCGGCGCCGATGTCATCCGGCAAACCGGCGCGACCCAGGGCGGTGTTGTTCGCCACCAGGGTGTTCAACCCGGGGTTGTCGCGCACGGCGCCACCGCCGAAATCGGTTTCAATCGCGCCGGGTGCGAGGATATTCACCGCGATGTTGCGCGCACCGAGTTCCTTGGCCTGGTAGCGGGTCAGCACTTCCATCGCGCCTTTCATCGCCGCGTAGGCGCTGTGGCCCGGCAGGCTGAAACGGGTCAGGCCACTGGAAATGTTGATGATGCGCCCGCCGTCATTGAGCAATGGCAACAAGCTCTGCGTGAGGAAAAACGGCCCCTTGAGTTGGATGTTCACCAACAGGTCGAACTGCTCGACGGTGGTGTCGACGAAGTTGGCGTGCAGGCCGATCCCGGCGTTGTTCACCAGAAAATCGAAACGCTCGCGCTCGAAGTGGCTGTGCAGGACCTTCGCGACTTCGCTGGCGAAGGCGCTGAAGCTTTCACTCCGGGCAACGTCCAGTTGCAGCATCACGGCGCGACCGCCCAGGCTTTCGATCTCGGCCACCAGTGCCTGGGCCTCATCGACGCGACTGTTGTAGGTGCCGATGATGTCGATGCCTTGGGCGACCAGATGCAGGGCTGCGTTTTTGCCGAGGCCGCGGCTGGCGCCGGTGATCAGTGCGATTTTACGGTTCATGGGACTTCCTCAGGTGCAGTGGGCGGTTGATGTGAGGAAGTTTATTTATCCGTGTAGGGGTGATAAATAGAGTGAAACCGGAATCACTGGTCGGATAAACAGAACAATGAAAGAGCAGGCTGATGAACAAACTGGAACTGTTGCGCACCTTTGTCCGTGTCAGCGAGATGTCGAGTTTCACCCAGGCCGGTGAAAGCCTCGGGCTGCCTCGATCAACGGTGTCCGAGCATGTGCAGGCGCTGGAGGCGTTGCTCGGCACCCGGCTGTTGCAACGTACCACGCGCAAGGTCCAGGCGACCCAGGATGGTCTGGTGTTGTATGAGCGCAGCAAGGACCTGCTGTCGCACATGGACGAAATCGAGGGCTTGTTTCGCCAGGACGAGGCGTCGCTGGTGGGGCGCATTCGCATCGACCTGCCGAACATTCTCGCCCGTCGTGTGGTGATGCCGCGCCTGCCGGCGTTCATGGCGCAGCACCCGCTGCTTGAGCTGGAAATCAGCAGCACCGACCGCCGGGTCGATCTGCTCGCCGAAGGGTTCGATTGCGTGCTGCGCATCGGCGCCCAGCCGGACCAATCGGTGGTGGCGCGACACCTGTGTGACTTCACCATGGTCAATTGCGCCAGCCCTGCGTATCTGCAGCGCTATGGCGTGCCCGAGCGACTTGAGGATCTGGCACGGCATCGGCTGGTGCATTACGTCGGCGTTTTGGGCGGGCGTTCGGAAGGCTTTGTGTACGTCGACAAGGGGCAGGTGCAGCGACTGCCGATGGCCGGCAGTGTCACGGTCAACAGCACCGATGCCTATGAGGCCGCCGGCCTGGGTGGTTTCGGCCTGATTCAGGCGCCGAGAATGGGCATGCACCAATACCTGCAAAGCGGTGAACTGGTCGAGGTGTTGTCGCCGTTCAATGCGCCGTCCATGGAGGCGTCGCTGCTCTATGCCCGGCAGCGGCATTTGCCGTTGCGGGTGAGGGTGTTCATGGACTGGCTGGGGGAAGTGATCCGCTCGGAAACCTGAGACAAGGCTTTTTGTGGGAGCGGGCTTGCTCGCGAAAGCGGTCTGTCTGACACATAGCTGCCGGATGTGCCGACGCATTCGCGGGCAAGCCCGCTCCCACAGGGTACTGCGGTGTTCAGAACAGTTGGGTGAACAACCAGTACAAAGGATCACCGTTGACCTGTAGGAGCTGCCGAAGGCTGCGATCTTTTGATCTTAATAATCCTGCTGCTTGCGAAACGCCCAGCGTCCGGCAATCACGGTAAAGGTCGCGACCAGTGCCACCAGGATCCAGAATCCTTGCGGGTCATCGGCTAGCGGAATGCCGCCGACGTTCATGCCGAAGAAACCGGCGATGATGTTGATCGGCAGCGCCAGCACCGTCACCACTGTCAGGGTGAACAGCGTGCGGTTGGTCTGTTCGTTGATGTTGGCGGCGATCTCTTCCTGCAACAGCTTGATCCGCTCACCCAGCGCCGTGAGGTCGTTGATGATCAGCGCAAACTCCTCGGTGGATTTGCGCAGCTCCTTTACGTCTTCCTTTTGCAGCCATTGCGGCGGCCGGTTGAGCAGGCGCAGCAATGAGCCTGGCTCCAGCGCCAGCAGCCGTTGCAAGCGCACCAGCACCCGGCGATTGGCGCCCAGCTCGGCGCGGTTGGTCGACAGGCGCGAGGACAGCAACTCATCTTCGATCTGGTCCACGCTCTGGCTGGTCTTGCGCACGATCTGGGTCAGCACTTCACCCTGGTCGCGCAGCAAATGCACCAGCAGCTCCAGCGGGGAGCGAAAGCATTCCCGGGCCTTCACCGACGAGCGCAACTTGTCCACCGAGTGCAGCGGCTGCAGACGGGCGCTGATGATCAGCCGGCTGCGGGCGCACACCCACAAGGTCGAGACATCCGAGGAGACCATGTTGCTGAGGTTGAACACCACGTCGTTGACCACCGCCAGCAACGCGGAGTCGACATGCTCGATGCGCGTCGAGCGCGAACCTTCGTGCAGCGCCTCGAAAAATTCCTCGGGCAGTTCCAGATGGCTTTTCATCCAGCGCTCGCACGCGGCATGGGCCAGGTTCAGGTGCAGCCAGAGAAACTGTTCGTCGCTTTGCGGTTGTTGCAGGTACTGCAAGGCTTGGGCGGAGTTGATTTCCCGACCGGCCTCACCGGGGCGAAAACTGAAACCGTAAAGCAGGCCGAACAGATCCGTGTCGCGATGGCTTTGATCGATGCTGTGGTTCATGAGGACTCGCAAGGGGAGGCGCCTGTCGCGTGTTTTACAGGTTCACTTGAGCGGCATCATCGCAAGTCGGGATGACGTTTTTGTGACAGAAAAATAACGCAAACGAATGCTCTACCGGTGGTCGGATTTTTCTAAAGAACCGCTCTGGCACGCCGATCACGCTTGGGTTAAGTTGCGCGCCGCAGGCCTCGGCCGAGACCGCAGACAGGGATGTCCGGACACCTTTCACGCCTTTTTTGGGCGTGCCTCATTCCTGTCATGAGTACCCATCGATGCTTTTGCAAAAGTCCTTGAGAGCACAAATTCTCGCCCTGCTGAGTGGCAGCCTGCTGGCGATGCTGTTGATCGCCCTGGCGTGCTTTCACTTCCTGTCCAGTGGCGTGCAGAGCTACGCCAATCTGATCGAGGGCCCGCTGCATACCTCGCAATTGATCGATGAAGCCAACCTGCAATTCAAGGTGCAGGTGCAAGAGTGGAAAAACGTCCTGTTGCGCGGCAAGCTACCGGCGGACCTGAGCAAGTACTGGGGGCAATTCGAAGACCGTCAGCGTGATGTGCAAAACATCCTTGGCGAGCTGGCCGCGCAGAGGGGCATCGAGCCGTCACTCAAGAGCCGCATCGAGCGCTTGCGTGACGAACATCGCCAGTTGGGCGCGGCGTATCAGAAGGGGCGGGACGCGTTCGTGGCCGCCGGTGGTGATCCGACGGTGGGCGATAGCGCGGTCAAAGGCGTAGACCGTGCGACCAGCGATCAGATGAGCGCACTGGTCAGCGAGTTGCGCAAGCAAGGCGCCGAGCAGTCGACCTTGATCAGCGCCGCCGCCGATCGCACGGTGCTGCTGGGGCTTGTCGTGATGCTGGTTTCGGGGTTGTTGATCGGCCTGCTGAGCCTGTGGCTGGTCAACCGCAACCTGGTCGAACCGATCCGCAAACTGATCGAATACGTGGCGCAGCTCAGCCAGGGTCGTCTTGCCGAGCGCGTGGCCAGCACCCGTCAGGACGAGTTGGGCAAACTGGCGATCGCCGCCAACACCCTGCGCGATTTCCTCGCCGAAACCTTCAGCCGTTTGCAGCGCAGCGCGTCGGACCTGGACAGCGCCAGTGGTGAGTTGAACTCGATCGCCACCGTGATGGCCGGCGGCACCAACGAGCAGTTCAACCGCACCGATCAGGTGGCCACGGCGATGAACGAAATGTCCGCCACGGCGCAGGAAGTGGCGCGTCATGCCGCGCAAGCGGCGCGGGCCGCCGACGATGCCGACCAGTCCGCCCAGCAGGGCGAAAAAGTCATGCAGGGCACCATCCACACCATCACCCAAATGCGTGGCGAAATCGCCAACACCGCCACGGTCATCCGCCAACTGGAAACCGACAGCGGGCGCATCGGCAAGGTCCTGGAAGTGATTCGCGGCATCGCCGAACAGACTAACCTGCTGGCGCTCAACGCGGCCATCGAAGCGGCCCGCGCCGGTGAGGCCGGGCGCGGTTTCGCCGTGGTGGCCGATGAAGTCCGCAGCCTGGCCCAGCGCACAGCGGCGTCGATCATCGAGATCAACCAGATCATTCAAACCGTGCAGACCGGTGCGATCGAAGCAGCCCAGGCGATTGAAAGCGGTCAGTCGCGCAGCGAAGAAAGCGTGCAGCAGGTGACCGAGGCCGGCGCCATGCTCGAACGCATCACCCTGGCCGTGGAAGCCATCCGCGACATGAACCGGCAGATCGCCACCGCAGCCGAAGAACAGACCTCGGTGGCCGAAGACATCTCGCGCAACCTCACCGAGATCACCAGCATCGCCAGCACTAACCTTGACAACGTGCAGCGCACCGAAGCGGCCAGCAACAACCTGCACGGTTTGTCGGGGCAGTTGAACGAGGTGACGGCGCGCCTGAGCGCTTAAACGCAAAAAGCCGCACGATCGTCAGAGCGTGCGGCTTATGTGGGTTGTGATTACTTGTCTTGCTTGTTTTCCAGGACCTTGCCGTTAGAGGCATCGATGTCCACATCCCACTCGACGTTCTTGGCGTCGCGCAACTCGATCTCATACTCGTAACCGTTGAAATGGTTATCCAGCTCGGTTTTGGTGATCGTGGCGCCCGGGTGCAGATCCAGAGCGATCTTGTTCAGATCTTCCAGCGGCTTGATCTTGCCGTCCTTGACCAGTTGCGGGATCTCATCCACGCGCACGTCGGCCTGGGCCAGACCGGCAGTGAGGGTCAGGGTTGCAGCGGTAAACAAAGCAGTCAGAGTCTTCATGGGCTTCTTTCCTTGGGTGATCTGTTCAAGTGAGATCAGGTTAGCTTTTGTAACTTAAGCCACCCTTAAAACCCTCTACATGTCCTGCATCAATTCCTGCTGGACTGTGCCCGAACATACAAACACAAATACATAACCTGTGGGAGCGGGCTTGCTCGCGAATGCGGAGTGTCAGTCAACGTGGATGTTGAAGCTGATGGCTCTTTCGCGAGCAAGCCCGCTCCCACAGGTTTTGCGCGACTCTGGATCAGTAGCCGTTGTTCTGTAGTACCTGCGCCACGCTGGCCACCGCCGGACGTTTATAGAATTTCAACAACTCACTGGCGCGATTGGTGAAGATCCCATCGACGCCGGTGTCCATGACTTTCTGGTAGTCCACCGCATCGTCGATGGTGTAGACGTGCACCAGCAGACCCTGATCGTGGGTGTACTGGTTCATCCAGGGTTGCACCAGGTCCGAGTAACTCTGGTCGCCACCCTGGGCCAGGGCGGCGGACGGGCCGGTGCCGATGGCGCCCTGGGCCTTGGCGTAGTCGACCCAGTGCTGGAATTCGGCTTTGTCCTTTGGTTGTTGGGCGGAGTAGTAAGCGGCCTTGTCCTTGGCGCCGGACTCGGCAAAGGTCACCCTGGACCTGGGCTCGATGCTGCCTTCACCGACCCACAACAGCAGGATCTTCGGCACCTTCGGCATTTCCTTTTGCAGCAGTTCGAGACTGCTCTTCTCGAAGGTCTGCAGGACCACCTTGCCGTTGCCCTGGCCTACCGCCAGCGCGCTGTTGGCCGGTTTCGATTCGCTGGGGTTCAGCCAGCCACGGGCCTGGAGTTTTTCCTTGAGGTCGTGTTCGATGCCGGGAAACTGCTTGGGCTCCTTGGTCTCGATGTACAGCCCGGGCTTGTGCAGGGCGTTGCCCTCGGCGATGTCGATGATTTCATCAAGGGTCAGAATCTTCAGGCCGGCGAAGGCAGGACGCGCGCGATCCGGGTAGGCGGTATTGAACCAGCTGCCCGCATCCAGGGTTTTCAGCTCGGCCATGGTGAAGGCATTGGCCGGGCTGTCCTTGCGCTCGGGGAATTTGCTGGCGACGTCGGTCGTGCGTTGCAGGTTGTTGTCGTGCAGGGCGAACAGCACGCCGTCCTTGCTGCGCTGCAGATCCAGTTCCAGGTAGTCGGCGCCCAGGTCGCGGGCCGTCTTGTAGGCGGCGGCGGTGGATTCCGGCGCGTCGAAAGATGCGCCACGGTGGGCGATCACCGCTGGATGCGGAATGCCCAAGCGGGTTGCCAGTGCCGAGGGGCTCGGTTCGCTGGCGGCCTGTGCGTGGCCGAGACCGAGCAACAGGCTCAGTAACAGGGCGCTTTTGGTAAAGGTTGCGGGCATGGTCGAGATCCTTTCGCAATAAGTGAGCGGTCCCTTTTAACAATTCATCTTTGCAGGCGCTATCGCCAGACCGACATAAATCTGCCTGAAGCTGATTTTCGTCAGCGTTTTTGTGCGCCGGTTTGCAGTACGCTGGAGCCCTGCAATTTCCCCGCAGAGGGAAACGCAGGCCCTGCGTGTAAACCAACGATCACCATTGCGGGGTTTACCATGCGCATCACTTCCCAGCTCATCTGCCAGGCGGCCGACCAACTCAAAGGCTTCGTCGGCCTCAACCGCAAGACCGGCCACTACCTCGTGCGCTTCAGCGAAGACTCGTTCGGCATGGACGTGGCGGACGACGGCATCATCCCGACCAGCGAATTCGTCTGGGGCGCGGGACCCGGGCAGGCCATGACGCTCAAGCGCGAATTGATCCAGTTGTTGCTGGACCAGAACATCGATGACCGGATCAACATCACCGAGCCGTTGCGGGTGTATATGAATCGGCGGGAAGTGCCGGAGATATCGGCGGTTCGCAGTCTGGTTCGGGGTTGAGTTTTTTGGGGTGACTGTTCTGGCCTCTTCGCGAGCAAGCCCGCTCCCACAGGTTGCCATCAATCCCTGTGGGAGCGGGCTTGCCCGCGAAGACGGCCTCAAGAACACCGCATCATTCACAGACTGAACCCGTAGGCCCGCTCAACCCGACACACCCGAGTATGACACCGCGCATACCAGGTCGAACGCCCACGCTCGCGAATCGCCGTATGCTCCGGATGCTGCTTCCACGCCAGAATCGCCACCTCACTGGCCCAATACGACACGGTAATTCCCAACCCATCCTCACCCCGAGCCGATTCCACGCCGAGAAACCCCGGCTGTTCACGGGCGAGTTCGAGCATCCGTGCGGCCGCTTCGGCATAACCCTGATCGCCCTCGGTGCGCAGCGAAGTGAAGATCACCGCGTAGTAAGGCGCCGTTGGGGTATTGGCGATCACGACGAGCGCCCCGCACAGGCTTCGACAAAGGCGCCAACCAGCGGCGGCAAGACGCCCCCGAGTGCCGCCCGCTCGGGCTGAAACAAGGTCGCGACAAAGAACGGATGGCCGCTGAGTTCGACCGCGCGCAGTCCCTGTTGCGAGTCGTGGCCGACGGCGTGCAGCTCGCGCTTGAGCAGCTCCCCTTCGAACTGCGGATTCACCCCATAGCGACAGCGATAGCCTTCACGAATCTCGGCGCTTTCGTACGCCTGTGCGATCAACGAGCCTTCAAGCAGATGAATGGAATCGACGGCCTCGACCAGCGCACACGACAGTGGCGTCAGCAGTGCCCGTGCTGCATCGGGCGCCGTCTCGCCGTGTTCGGCATCCGACCAGCCCAGCACATTGCGCGCATATTCCAGCGCGGCGTGTTGAAAACCGCCGCAGGTGCCGAGGAACGGCCGCCGTTGTTCGCGGGCAAAACGGATCGCTTTTAATGCGCCGTCTTCGCTGCGATAAGGGCTGGCCGGTACGCACCAGAAGCCATCGAATGTATGCAGCGGCGTTTCGGCGTGGATTTCATCGGTGGCCAGCCATTGCCATTGCACGTTCAGGCCGCTGTGTTCAGTGGCCATTTCAAGGGCTACGGGAATGGCCAGGTGGGCGGTGACTTGCGGGTCGTAGTCGCCGATCAGGGCGATGCGAATCGGAGGATTTTCCATGAGGGGCCTCTGCACTTGTTGATTCCTGAGGCCCACTATAGATTGGCGCTCACGCACTCAATATTGGCGTTTTCCCAAGTGATCAATGCAGCGACGCACTATCGACTGGACTACCCGGACCTGGCCCTGATCCTCGCATTGGTACGCGGCGGCTCTCTGGCCCGGGCCGCGCAGTTGTTGAAGGTAGACGTCTCGACGGTGTTTCGAGCGGTGCGCCGGCTGGAGGCTGCGCTGGGTCAGCAGTTGTTCGAAAAAAGCCGCGCCGGTTACCTGGCCACCACCCTGGCGCAGTCACTGGCCGAGCAGGCCGAGCGCGCTGAACAGGCGCTGGAGGCGGCGCGCATCGGTGTGGAGCAGGGCGGTGAAGTGATCAGCGGTATCGTGCGCCTGACCTGTACCGATTCGGTCCTGCAAGGTTTACTGTTGCCGGCGCTGGCGCAGTTCATGCCGAACTATCCGGCGCTGACACTTGAACTCAGCACGTCCAATGATTTTGCCAACCTCAGCCGCCGGGATGCCGATATCGCCCTGCGCCTGACCCGCACGCCACCGGAGCATCTAGTAGGACGGCGACTGGCGGACATTGCCTACCGCGTCTGCGCCAGCGAGCGATACCTGCAATCGGTCAACACCACAGACCTGGCCTCATTGACCTGGGTCGCCCCGGATGACTTCCTGCCGGATCACCCGACCGTGACCTGGCGTCGCCAGGCCTTGCCGGGCGTAACGCCGGGTTACCGTTGCAACAGCATGCTGTCGGTTACCGAGCTGGTCAGGGCGGGGCTGGGTGTCGCGGCGTTGCCGGACTTCTTGATCGGTGAGGGATTGCGTCCATTGGGCGAGCCCTTGCACGGATACGACACCGCGTTGTGGCTGCTGACCCGTCCCGACTGCCGAGCTTTGCGCTCGGTGGTCACCTTGTTCGATGAGCTGGGGCGGGCGCTGAAACTGCCGTGAAACCGTTCAGGCCTGTGGCTCATCCTTGCGCACGAAGTGTTGATGCATTTCCGAAGTCAGGTTTTCGATGCGCTCGGTGAGGGCCTTGGTCATCTCCGTGAGGCGGGTGTTCTGCTCGAGCAGCTCCAGCCGTTGCGCGGTGTTTTTCGCGGTTTCTGCCTGGCGCTGGGACTGAGGCTCACTATAGCCCCGGCGTCATTCGAGCAGCGTAATCGCCAAGCGATCGCATCATGTGTTCGACGTTTCCAGGCCGGTGTTGCTTGTGTTGACACTGACCTTGTTGCGTCCGGTGTTTTTCGCGGTGTACAGGGCTTTGTCCGCGTCATCGAGCCAGGCCGTTGCATCGGTAAACGACGGTTGGTAGGCCGCCAGACCGATACTCAGGCTGACCCGCAGTTCGGGCACTTCCCCATGCCGATAGTCTTGCAACACGCTGCGCAAACGCTCCATCACGTCCACGGCCTGATTCAGCGGCATGTTGGGTAGAATCACGCAAAACTCATCACCGCCATAGCGGCCGGCCAGGTCGCTTTCGCGCAGGTTGCACTTGAGCTCGACGCTCAACTGGCGCAGCACCGAGTCACCGATGAGATGACCGTAGGTGTCATTGATGGTCTTGAAATGGTCGATGTCGATCAGTGCAATGACGGCCTGCTCATGACGCTGGCTGCACTCGCGAAACTTCAGTTGCAGCAAGTCCTTCCAGGCACCGTGGTTGAGCAACCCGGTCAAACTGTCGGTGCGGCTCAGGGCGCTCAGCGTACGTTTGTGCTCCGACAACTTGATCGCCAGCCGGTAGCAGACCATGCCCAACGCCAACGGGTAGAGCGTCAGCATCGGTAAGCAGGCCCACACCTGCAATTGCGTGGTCGACAGGGTGAATGCCGCGCCGAACAGCGACCAGGCAATCAGCATGCCCGCCGCTTGGCTCAGGCTACCCAACAGAAACATCCGTTGGCCGCCGGCGGCGACATTATTCATCGCCATCATCGCCAGAATGGTCACGGTGCAAAGCGGATTGAACTGGAACGTCGCGACCCAAAAACCACCGCACAACGAATCGTAAAGCAGATTGCGGCGTTCGGCCTTGTAGGGAAAGGCCGAGCGGCTCGACAGTTGATAAGCGAGATGCGGCCAGACAAAACCATTGAGCGCCAACAAAACCCAGACCCACACCGGCAAGTGCAACGGATACAGGGCAGCGGCCACACTCAGACTGCCGATGCCCAAGCCAATGGTTCGAGGCATGTAGATGCGTCTGGCAAATGACAAACCCTTGCCGTGTTGTTTATCCATAATTTCCTGCGCCAGATTCATTCTGAAACACTTTACTGCATGGGGGGCGGAATTACCGTTCATCGGTAAAAGCAGCACACATTGTCATTTATTCCAGCCGGAATAATCAGTGTCCTTCGAAGCCATTTAATGTCGGCAAGTGCTGAAACGGCTGGACTAGAGCTGGTAATAGCCCAGGAACATGTCCAGAGCGGAATCCGCCACTGTGTTTTGCGCCTCGGCTGACAAGCCGGGTTGGCCCATGGAAATCTGCGGCCAGAATGCAAAAGACTTGAGCAGACCATGGATCTGTTGCGCGGCGAACTCGGGAGCCACGGCTTTCAACCGGCCATCCGCCTGTGCGGCACGAATCCACACCGTCAGCCCTTCTTCGCGTTCGCCCATTCGCGCCACCATATCCTGCGCCCGCTCCGGGGAATGAATGGTCGCCGCTATCGCCACCCGGGCCAGATCGAGAAAATTGTCATCGCCCAACATTTGCAGCTTGGCCATCAGCAATACGCGCAATTGGTCGCGCAACGGCAGGTTGGGACGGTAGGCCGTTTCCTGTTCTGCTGTCACCCGGATCCATAACTGATTGAGGATCTCGGCGAACAACTCTTCCTTGCTGGGAAAGTGGTTGTACACCGTGCGCTTCGACACACCGGCAGTGGCCGCAATCTTGTCCATGCTGGTGATCTCGAAACCGTTGTTACGGAACTCGATGATCGCGGCTTGAATGATCGCTTGGCGTTTTCGGTCGGTGAGGCGCTGTGGAGCTGTCATAAGTACGCTTCGGCAGGAAGAAAAGGGGAATTACACTCAGCAGTTTACTTGTCATCGACTTTGATGCAACCTAGAAACTACACTGTGCAGTGTAATGTTTTGTTAATCCTGCCCGGTAAAAAATAGAAAGTCCGGCTGATGCGTGCGTGCCTTGGCCATTTATCGTCCAAAAACGGAGAATCGCGTCAAATGCGGTTTTTCTGGAGTCATTCAGTCATGGCCAATTCAAACTCCCCGGCGGACAACGCCTCCACACCTGAAGCGTCCCGACAGGCTCAAGGCCAGTACCAGAACTTCACGCCGGTTCAACCTTTAAGCGTTGGCAAAACCATGGGCATCCTGTGGAACGCGCTGTTCCACAAACCGCAAAACACCCGCCCGAGCGCCCCCGTCCCGGTGCAAGCCCTGACGCAAGCCGCGCTGATCGCAGCGCCGAATCACAGCGTCTATCGCCTGGGCCATTCCACAGTGCTGCTCAAGTTGCGCGACAAATTCTGGATCACCGACCCGGTCTTCGCCGAGCGCGCCTCGCCCGTGCAATGGGCCGGCCCCAAGCGTTTCCACCAGCCACCGATCAGCCTGGAAGCATTGCCGCCGATTGAAGCGGTGATCCTGTCCCACGACCACTACGATCACCTGGATCATGCGGCTGTGTTGAAGCTCGCGGACAAGACCAAACATTTCCTGGCCCCGCTGGGCGTGGGCGACACCCTGATCAAGTGGGGCATCGACCCCAGCAAAGTCCGCCAACTGGATTGGTGGCAAGGCACGGAAGTCGATGGCATCCGGTTCATCGCCACACCATCACAACACTTCTCCGGCCGTGGCCTGTTCGACAGCAACAGCACCCTCTGGGCCTCGTGGGTGATGATCGACGCTGACACGCGCATTTTCTTCAGTGGCGACAGCGGCTACTTCGACGGCTTCAAACGCATCGGCGAACAGTACGGCCCATTCGACCTGACCCTGATGGAAACCGGCGCCTACAACGTCGACTGGCCGCATGTGCACATGCAACCCGAACAAACCCTGCAAGCCCACCTCGACCTCAAGGGCCGCTGGCTACTGCCGATCCACAACGGCACCTTCGACCTGTCGATGCACGCCTGGTACGAACCCTTCGACCGCATCCTGGCCCTGGCCTGGGAACGCAACGTATCGATCACCACACCGCAGATGGGCGAGGCGTTCAACCTGATGCATCCGCAGCGTGGTGGTGCGTGGTGGCTGGCGGTGGAAGGGGAGAGTGAGCGGGTGGTGGTGCAGAACGCCCTGTAGGAGCGAGCTTGCTCGCGATGGACGTTAACGATAACGCGCATTTCCTGACTAAACAGGTTGCCCTTTAGTCCATCGCGAGCAAGCTCGCTCCTACAGGGGGCCATTTATCGTCAATCGGTGAGTTGGCTCACTCCACCATCGCAAAATCCGCCCGCCCGACCGGATTCGGCGTCGACCCTTTCACATTCATCCCTCGACCCGGCGCAAACCCGGGGAAGAACACCAACCCTTCCGATTCGAACCGATAGGCCAATGCCAGGCGCGTGACATCCAGCACCTCCTGGCGTGCCTCGAAGCGTTGAATGGCCTCTACCGAGACCCGGGACTCGCGCGACAGCTCTTCCACACTCCAGCCCAGCATCGCTCGGGCCTGGGCGCAGTGGGCCGGGGTGAATTGGAAGAGGGCGATACGTTCCAGGGTGATTTTCATCGCTTGAGAGGCCATGGTGTTCTCCGGGCTCGAGAGTGTTGGTCAAAATATACTGTGTTTTTGTACAGTTGTTTTGAGCCCGGATCAAACGCAATTTTTGATTATTCTTTTCAGGCAGACGAACGGCACTGCACTTATTTGTCCGCCAACCCCGGCGCTTCCCGCACGATAAAGTGATCCAGATTCTCGATGTTGGCGCTGAACACCCCGAACGTCTGCTCGGGGTTTTTCTTGCTCGGGACCTGCTTCAGCTCAGGCGTCACGCCATAAAAGAAGCAGTACAATTCCCGCCCGCTCTCGATGGCGTGCTTGATCTCCTCGAGGAACGCCTTGCGCTTGCGGTAGCTGTCGATCAGCTTTTTGCTCAGGTAGACATTGACCGAGTAAGGCCTCTTTTCGAACCAGACCTTCTTCTCGAAATCGATGCGAAAGCTCTGGGTGTAGTCCTTGATCTCCTTGATCTTGCCCCAGTAAATCAGCCCCTTGTTGTCCTGCAGGTATTCGATCTTCTTGAAAAACGAGCCATAAGGCGCGGTGTGCTCGCCGATCTTCAGCGGCACGCGCTTGAGCAAATCCTTGTCGTCGAAGTTCGATACGAAACACTCCACCGGGTGGGCGAAGACGCTGGTCTTGTCCGGGGCCGATTCCCTGCCCGGTTGTTCGATATTACTGGCCGCCTTAGGCTTCAGTGGCTCATCCCGAACCACATCGGCAATCACCTCCGGGCTGGATGGCTTGCGCACATACTCACGTCGAGTCAGTAACAATTCCGACGGGAAATGTTCCTCGCGGCTGTCATCCGTTTCCGCCTCATCCACACCCGACGCCGGCGCCTTCAAGCTGACATAAGGGCAGCCCTCGACATGCCGCGTACTCGGCAAGTTCTTGAAGTGCGGCGTGCGCACGTAATTCACATTCTTGGCGTTGAACGTGCCCAGCTCATTGGCCGCATCGAACGCCAGGCGACAGGCATCGTTGGGGCACTGGAAGTGTTCCCGGGCGGAGTCGAAATCCATCGTCTCGTCGAAATTCAGATCCCGAACGTCGTAGATCGACAACTTGTCGTTGAGGCTGAGGCAGTAGGCGAGGTCGAATTTCATGTCGGCTTCCAGGTCCTTTAGGTGAACAGCTTCCAGTGATGGCGCATTCGAAGCAATAGCTACACTGAGATCACTTCGATATCGCCGAGTCTGTCCATTAAAGAGGGCGATTCATGAGCCATCCAGATACTTCGCCCCCTCTCCCGGAGCCCGGCCGCATAGCCCGCCGGGACGAACAGACCGGTTGGCGCCGCTGGCTACCGGGATTGGGCGTACTGCGCGAATACCAATGGGCGTGGTTGCGTTACGACATCGTGGCCGGCCTGGTACTGACCACGATGCTGGTGCCCGTCGGTATCGCCTACGCGGTGGCCTCGGGCGTGCCCGGCATTTATGGCCTCTACGCGACCATCGTTCCGCTGCTGTTCTATGCCCTGTTCGGCCCCAGCCGGATTCTGGTGATGGGGCCGGACTCCTCCCTGGTGGCCGTCATCCTGGCCGTTATCATTCCACTCTCCGGCGGCGACCCGCAGCGTGCCGTCGCCCTGGCGGGGATGATGGCGATCGTCTCGGGAGCGGTGTGCATCCTGGCCGGTATGGCGCGCCTGGGTTTTATCACCGAGCTGCTGTCCAAACCGATCCGCTACGGCTACATGAACGGCATCGCACTGACCGTATTGATCAGCCAGTTGCCCAAGCTGTTCGGTTTTTCCATTGAGTCCGACGGCCCATTGAGAAACATAGGGGCCATCGCCTCGGCGCTGATGGAGGGAAAGGTCAACTGGGCCGCCTTCACGGTAGGCGGGCTCACCCTGGCAGTGATCCTGCTGCTCAAAAGATGGCCGCGACTGCCGGGCATCCTGATCGCCGTGGTCGGCGCGACGGTCGCCGTGGGAGTCCTCGACCTGGCGACACGCGCCGGTGTGTCGGTCCTCGGTTCGCTCCCCCAAGGCTTGCCCGGGTTCGCCATCCCCTGGATCACCACCGCCGACATCGTCCCGGTGGTGATCGGCGGGTGCGCCGTCGCACTGGTCTCGTTCGCCGACACCAGCGTGCTCTCCCGTGTCTATGCGGCGCGGACCCGAACCTACGTCAACCCGAACCAGGAAATGGTCGGCCTCGGCATCGCCAACCTCGCGGCCGGATTTTTCCAGGGCTTCCCGATCAGCAGCAGCTCGTCACGCACGCCCGTGGCCGAAGCCGCCGGCGCCAAAACCCAAATGACCGGCGTCGTCGGCGCACTCGCGGTTGCCTTGCTGCTGGTGGTGGCACCAGACCTGCTGCAACACCTACCGTCCAGCGCCTTGGCGGCCGTCGTGATCGCCTCGGCCATCGGCCTGATCGAAATCACCGACCTGCGCCGGATCTACCGCATCCAGCGCTGGGAATGCTGGCTATCGATTGTCTGCACGGTCGGCGTGGCCGTGTTCGGCGCGATCGAAGGCATCGGCCTGGCCATCGTGATCGCGATCATCGAGTTCCTCTGGGACGCCTGGCGCCCGTACTCCGCCGTATTGGGCCGCGCCGACGGGGTCAAGGGCTACCACGACATCAAACGCTACCCCGACGCACACCTGATCCCCGGCCTGGTCCTGTTTCGCTGGGATGCGCCCTTGTTCTTCGCCAACGCCGAACTGTTCAGCGACCGCGTGCTCGACGCCGTCGCGGCATCGCCCACGCCCGTGCGCTGGCTGGTGGTCGCCGCAGAACCGGTCACCAGCGTCGACGTGACCTCCGCCGACATGCTCGCCGAACTGGACGACACCCTGCACGCGGCGGGAATCGAGTTGTGCTTTGCAGAGATGAAGGACCCGGTGAAGGACAAGCTGAAGCGGTTTGGGTTGTTTGCAAGATTGGGGGAGACGGCGTTTTTTCCTACGATTGGGACGGCGGTGGATAGTTATGTGGCGAATTATCCGGAGGGGGATAAAGGAGGGGAGGTGGGGCGTTGAGTGGTCTCACATCGATTCAGCAGACAAACATCTTACTGTGGCGAGGGAGCTTGCTCCCGCTGGGCTGCGAAGTCCGTCACCGGAGTCCCCCTCAGTGGAGTTCGCCCGTAGAACTTCTGCTTGATGAGCGGTGGTCGAATGCTTCCAATCTCCGCAGCAGATCGACTCTCTATACTGCTTTACCCGTGATGGCAATGTAGTTACCGTTGTAGGATTAATTTCCTGCGGCTGTAGTCTGTTTCCATGGTCGGGTTCTGGTTCCTATAACCTCCTACCGACATTGATCGAGCCGCTACCACGCGATGCCTATTTTTGCTCATGTAGCCAAGGACAGCGACTCGATGACTTCGCCTGCACTCAATCAGATCTTGTTTGGCCCACCCGGTACCGGGAAGACTTTCGCCACTATCGAGGCGGCGCTAGAAATCCTGGCTGCTGAGTTTCTTCAGACCAACAAAGAAAATCGGGTTGCACTGAAGAAGCGCTTCGATGAGTTAGCCGCAGATGGGCATGTCGAGTTCGTCACGTTTCATCAAAGCTTCAGCTATGAGGATTTCGTTGAGGGGCTACGCGCGGAAAGCGGAGACGACGGGCAATTGCGATATGACGTTGTTGATGGTGTTTTCAAAAAATTATGTACCTCTGCCAAAGCTACCCAACAAGCGCCCGCAGCGGAAGTGAGCCCTGATACTTTCTTTACTAAGGGCGAAACCTTTGGTTCGGGATACGTAGTCACAAGTTCATCCACAGAGTTGCTCAACTTGGTTAAGCCCAACGGTAAAGAGTTGCCGGTTGGCATGAACATGCTCAGCACGCTTGCTGAATATGTGCGCGCAGGGCGTTTAACTGTCGCAGATATTCGCAACAAACAGGTTTTTGACAAGGTGCCAGAGACTATGCTGGAACCGTATCTAGTCAATGGCTACAACAATATTTTTCCGCTTTTGGTGGCGCGCATTTTGGATGGGCGATCCAAAAGCGTCGAACTTGAGCCAAAAATTCAACCTTGCAATGCTCATGTACTCATCATCGATGAAATAAATCGCGGCAATATTTCTCGGATCTTCGGTGAACTGATCACGCTAATCGAACCGTCCAAGCGTGCCGGGGCTGACGAGGCTTTGAAAGTGACGCTGCCGTATTCGAAGAAGCATTTCAGTGTACCGAACAATGTCTATCTCATTGGCACGATGAACACTGCTGATCGTTCGTTGGCCGGTCTAGATATCGCTTTACGTCGTCGCTTCACTTTCCGCGAAATGCTGCCGAAGCCTGAGTTGTTGAAAGACATTGCCGTGGGTGAACTCAATATCGCTCAGCTCCTTAGAGTGATGAATCAGCGAATCGAAATGCTACTAGATAGAGATCATTGTCTGGGACACGCTTATTTTATGCCGCTAGATAGTGACCCTACGTTGGAGCGATTGGGGCAAATCTTTCGTGAACAAGTTCTCCCGCTGCTACAAGAGTATTTTTTTGAAGATTGGCAGCGGATTCAATGGGTGCTCAACGATCATCGTAAAGCCGCAGAGAATTGCTTTATCGTACAGCCATCATTCAACTCAGATTCGTTGTTTGGCGATCAGGTAGTGCTCAGTAATCAGAATAACCAATGGATGATAAATGAAGAGGCCTTTGCTCGGGTCGAGTCCTATTGGGGAATCGTTGATCACCAAGCGGTGCTTCCAAAGCTGCAAGATGCTATTGAAGCTGAAAAGGGAGATATCCAGGTTCGTCAGCTTGAAAGCGGTTCAATTGAAGTTTTACAGGCCGGGAAAATCATCCGTCCTTCTAAGCCTTTACTGCGTGAACTTGCGGCAGAGCATGGCCTGACAACTCACCATTCGAGCGGTCGAGAGTTTAATACTCGTCAACTTGGTGTATCGGTTATCCAAGCATTGAAAAGTGTGACGGTGTGAAACCTATTGTCACGGTTCGCGAATACGCAAGGCTGACGACAGATAACGTCGCGGTGCCGACGTTAGATCTTGCTCAGGTATCGGTTTCAGCTTTTGACTGGTTATGCAGATTAAATGCTTCTTTCAGCAGCGCTGGGGCTGCGTTGGTTCAGCTTGAGAATCGTTGTTTGCTCAAGCTCGACAACTATGTCGGCGTATTGGAAACCCCCTGTGGTACGCGCCTTGAAATTCTTCCCAAGCATTTCGAACGCGAGGATTGCATCAAGCAGAGCAGAGCGTTGCTGAGGCGCATGATCCAATCTTTCCTAGATTTACCCACCCGTGAAGTCGGTACCGCGGATCTTCAGAGTTTCGATGCGCCATTGAGCGAATGGGTCATGGGCCGATTCTTATTGGCTCTGGATCACTTGATCAATCGAGGCCTACGCTTTGACTACCAGCGAGTGGAGGAGGAACAGCGATTCCTTCGTGGTCAGTTAGATGTGGTCAGGCAAATGCGGCAACCCCCTGGTCGACAGCACCATTTCCAGATACGACATGATATTTATTTGCCCGACCGGCCAGAGAATCGCTTAATCAAATTCGCGTTAGATCAGGTCTGCAAAGCAACAAAGGATGCTGGTAACTGGCGACTGGCTCATGAGTTAAGAACCGTGTTGTTAGAGGTGCCAACAAGCCGCAACGTGCATCAGGATTTCAAACTATGGAGTAACGAGCGACTGATGGCACACTACGTACCGGTGAAACCATGGTGCGAACTGATCATCAAACAACAGATGCCTTTAGCGGTCGCTGGGGATTGGCATGGCATGAGCTTGTTATTCCCTATGGAAAAGCTATTTGAGCGTTATGTAGCTGCGAGCCTCAGTAGGGATCTGCTGCATGATGCGCGACTGCTGACCCAAACCCGCAGTGAACACCTGTGTAAGCATAGGGATGAAAACTTCTTTCAGCTGCGGCCGGACCTGATGATCCACCATCAGCAGAAAAGCTGGGTGCTCGACACAAAGTGGAAGCGGCTGAGTTCATCGGGAGAGTATAAAAACTACGGATTGAAGCAATCAGATTTTTATCAGTTGTTCGCCTATGGCCATAAGTATCTATCGGGTGATGGGGAGTTAGTGCTGATCTACCCAAGACAAGCTGCGTTTGATGCTCCATTGCAGGTGTTCGAGTTCGCGCCACAACTTAAGCTCTGGGTGCTGCCATTTGATTTGGAACAGGGCATCTTGATGGGTGGACCTGAGGAATTTCCACTGCAATCTCAGTGGTTACAGAAGGCCAGTGGTGAGTCGATTGGATGTTCGGCGGGCTAAGTCAATATAGGGTGCAGAAGGTTGCACCCTTTTTGCGACAACCGGTTAAAACAGAAAAAACTGCGAAACCTTCCGCCACCAAGACGTTTGCCGCTGGCCCAGCAGTAAACAAGGCATATCCCGCAACCGAATCCACGGCTCATCCTGCCAGTGCAGCAGGCTCAGCGACATCTCCGGCCAGTCCAATAAACTCAGCATCGGCCGATCCGAATTGTCCGGCTGCTCCGCATCACGTAAGGCCGGCACCACTTGATGGGTGATCCACTCACGCAGCAAGCGATTTCCTGGTGCGTAGTGATAAACCAACAGCGCATAAACACCGGACTCACTGAGCATCAGCTGTTTTTCCGGTTGCCGGTAATACTCAATCCACAACGGGCGGTGTTGGTCTTTGTCCAGTTTGTTGACCATGCGCTCACTCAGATGGAAACCCATCAAACGGCCGATATCGCGGGCGCAGAACCACGGTTGGTTTTCCAGGAGGAGAGCATGGAGAGGGAGATTGTGGCGGGTGAAGACTGTGACAGAAAAGAGATCAGACATGGCCGATCTCCATGGTTCGGAGAGTGACGAGAAGGTTGTGTTCAGGCATATCCAGTACCTCTACGTTTGGACTTTGGCGGGCCTGACCCCAACGTAGAGTGGACATAAGAAGCTCCAACGAGCAAAAGCCTCACACAGCCGTACGATCAATCACCAAGGGTGACTGCTCGTCTGTGTAATTGGCTAGCTTTCTACGTTGGGCGTTTCTTAGGCACCTGAAGTAGAGCTTAGGGCCGCATGGAATGGCCCTCAATACAGACGGTGCTGGAATACATGTAGGAGGTTTAACTACTACTGAGATTGCAAGTAAGAGTTTTCCTACCCCACAAAAAAGCCCCGATCAGATCGGGGCTTTCAGATGTTCGATTTGTCGATTCAAGTCGTCAAATCGCGGTTAGCTTGGGAATTAATCCCAGCTAAGCGCACCACCAGTTTGGTACTCAATTACACGAGTCTCAAAGAAATTCTTCTCTTTCTTCAAGTCCATAATCTCGCTCATCCAAGGGAACGGGTTAGTCGTCCCTGGATACTCTTCCTTCAAACCAATCTGGCTCAAACGACGGTTAGCGATGAACTTCAGGTAGTCCTCCATCATCGCCGCATTCATGCCCAACACCCCACGAGGCATGGTATCCCGAGCGTATTCGATCTCCAGCTGAGTGCCTTGCAGAATCATCTGCGAAGCTTCTTCCTTCATTTCAGCATCCCACAAGTGCGGGTTTTCGATTTTGATCTGGTTGATCACGTCGATGCCGAAGTTCAGGTGCATGGATTCGTCGCGCAGGATGTATTGGAACTGCTCGGCGACGCCGGTCATTTTGTTGCGGCGGCCCATGGAGAGGATCTGGGTGAAGCCGCAGTAGAAGAAGATGCCTTCCAGGACGCAGTAGTAGGCGATCAGGTTGCGCAGCAGTTCTTTGTCGGTTTCGACGGTGCCGGTTTCGAACTTCGGATCGGAGATCGAGCGGGTGTATTTCAGGCCCCAGGTGGCTTTTTTCGCGACCGATGGGATCTCGTGGTACATGTTGAAGATTTCGCCTTCATCCATGGCCAGCGATTCGATGCAGTACTGGTAGGCGTGGGTGTGGATCGCCTCTTCGAAGGCCTGGCGCAGGATGTACTGGCGGCATTCCGGGTTGGTGATCAGGCGGTACACGGCCAGGACCAGGTTGTTGGCAACCAGGGAGTCGGCGGTGGAGAAGAAGCCGAGGTTGCGCATCACGATGCGGCGCTCGTCGTCGGTCAGGCCTTCCGGGTTTTTCCAGAGGGCGATGTCGGCGGTCATGTTGACTTCTTGCGGCATCCAGTGGTTTGCGCAGCCGTCCAGGTACTTCTGCCAGGCCCAGTCGTACTTGAAGGGTACGAGTTGGTTGAGGTCGGCGCGGCAGTTGATCATGCGCTTTTCGTCAACGGCGACACGGGCGGAGGCGCCTTCGAGTTCGGCGAGGCCTTCGGCGACGTCGAGCGAATCCAGAGCGGCTTTGGCGCGGGCAACGGCGGCGGAGTCAGCGGCGGTCACGGCACGGGCTTCCAGGGCGGCGGCACCGCCGGCGCTGTCGAGACGGTCCATGTTGGCTTCGGTGGCGTGGCCAGCGTTGGCGCTCTTGACTGCTACTTCCGTGTCTTCTTTGTCGAATTCGTCCCAGCTCAGCATGACGTGTCGTCTCCTGCGTGAGGGCCAGAGTGCCCGTGTGAAAATGGATAGGTTGGTTTTCACACGGCCTTACTGGCCGCGTTGGATCTAAAGGAATCGTTTTTTGCAGCAGCTATACGCAGGCATCAAACAGAATTTTGTACGGGGTTCCGAGAGCCACTGATGGGCGCAGCAAGCGGCAAGCGCCTGTGCGGGGCTTCAGACTGGCTTTTCATCCCTGTAAGGGGATATTGCAGGCCCGTTTAAGGCCGCATTATAGGGAAGTTTTGCGTGCTGTGGTGCGGCGAAATGGCTCACGGATCGGTCGACGGGGGCCGTATTTCGGTCGGAGCGAGGGTTTACAGGGCTTTGAAGGGCATTGGCGGGGGAAGATTTTTTTTCCTGATTTTTTGCCCCGGATTGTTTTTGTTCAAGAAATGACCAAAAAAGGCTTTTTTCACTACATCTTGTGTTTCGGTGGGGTTTTCACCGGCTCCAGACACAACTAAGCCCGACCGAAGTCGGGCTGTGAAGTCATGTGGGTGGATCAGCTCAGGCGACCTGCACCGACGTGATCGGCACCATCGGCGGAGAGGCGGGCGGCACCGGTGTGGTCAGCGCCGTCGGAAGCCAGTTTGCCGGCGCCTACATGGTCAGCGCCATCGGCGGCGAGGCGGGCTGAACCGGTGTGGTCGTAGCCGTCGGAAGCGACAGCCGCTTCAGTGGTGTAGGCGGCCGAGCCGGTGCGGTCGTAACCATCGGCGGCGAAGGTGTTGGCAGCCAGGACGGAGAGGGTCAGGGCGAGGATCAGTTGGGTTTTCATGGTCAGTGCTCCGGATTCGTGGGCGTTGTTTGTCTTGGGTTGAATTGGATACTACGCCGATTAATTCGATTAAAAAGCGCAAATAAATGCTTAAAGTAATCGATTTAATCGATCATTAAGGTTCGGCGCTTTATCTGCCTGATCGTGGCGGGTGGGTCGAACCTTATTGGGGGAGGGGTGGAGCAGGGATCAGCCGTTAGAGCAACCGTTGCCCATCGCGCTGTAACGCAGGATATGCCGTTGACCGTTGGAATCTTCGTATTCCATTTTCATGGGGACAACTTCACAAACATTCGGTGCTTCGCTCATGGAGATGACTTTGGCGATGTCCAGGTGGGTGGAGTAAGTGTATTCCTCTATTGCCGGTTGTTGCTGCGCGACATCAGTCGGGGCCTCGCCTGCCATGGCGGTTACGCACACGCTGCCGAGGGCCAGAACCCATAAAGCTTTCATTTAAGTTTTACCTTTCTAGGGTCGAGTGGGGTCACGCAATCCTTTTGAGATTGCGTGTGGAGCTTCAGTACCTGGGTGTTTGATTAACTGCCTTCGTGGGGGCTGTAACTTGGTTAATCAGGTTGCCTTGTTGGCGTGGCAGATTTTAGGGGGGCTGGATACGTTCATATAGACGTGGTTTTGATAAACACCTTTGACAGATCCTGTAACAATCCCTGAATAGCCTGTTCTTTTGTAGGAGCGAGCTTGCTCGCGATGAGCCAGAGAACACCGCGGGGTGTCAGATTGGGCGCGTTATCGTTGACGACCATCGCGAGCGAGCTCGCTCCTACAGGTACCGCTTTTGTAGGAGCGAGCCTGCTCGCGATGAGCCAGAGAGCTCCGCGGGGTGTCAGATTGGGCGCGTTATCGTTGACGACCATCGCGAGCGAGCTCGCTCCTACAGGTACCGCTTTTGT
>NZ_JBYSYZ010000048.1:0-41162 GCF_058783925.1 Pseudomonas sp. FW305-70 | reverse complement strand
CTCCTACACGGGATAACGTTCAACTTGTAGGAGCTGCCGAAGGCTGCGATCTTTTGATCTTATTATCGATACAGCACCTTTTCCGCCAACTCGTCCGCCACCCGGGCCGGCGAACGTTTTTCCGCCTGGGCGTGGGCAAACACCTCGGTCAGGCGCGAGCTGATTTTCGACAGGTGTGCGGTGATGGTCGACAGTTCTTCACCACGGTGCTTGAGCGACACATAGATCAACCCGCCAGCGTTGATCACGTAATCCGGTGCGTACAGGATACCGCGACGTTCCAGTTGATCGGCGACATCCAGATGCGTCAGCTGATTGTTCGCCGAGCCGGCCACTGCCGAGCAGCGCAGTTGCGTCACGCTGTGGCTGTTCAGCACCCCGCCCAAACCGCATGGCGCAAGAATATCGCAAGGCGTGCTGAGCAGTGCGTCGTTGGCGATGGGGTGAGCCCCGAGTTGCTCCATCGCCAGTTGCACCTTGCCGTGATCGATATCGCTGACCAGCAGTTCGGCACCGGCGGCATGTAACTGTTCTGCCAGGGCATAACCGACGTTGCCCAAGCCCTGAATGGCGACGCGCAGACCTTCGAGGTTATCGCTGCCCAGTCGCGCCATCGCAGTGGCGCGAATGCCGGTGAATACGCCCATCGCCGCGTGCGGCGCGGGGTCACCCGCCGAGGTGGTGCTGGTGACGTGTTGGGTCTGTTGGGCGATGCAATCCATGTCCGCCACTGAGGTGCCGCTGTCGATGGCTGTGATGTAGCGCCCGTCCAGCTGATTGATACAGCGCCCGAAGGCTTCGAACAGCGCGGCGCGGTTGGCCACATGAACGGGGCGAATGATCACCGCGACGCCGCCGCCCTGGGCCAGGCCGGCCAGTGCCGCCTTGTAACTCATGCCTTGGGCGAGGCGCACCGCATCCTCGACCGCAGATTCGTCGCTGGGATAGGCAAGATAACGACAACCACCCAGGGCAGGCCCCAGTCGGCTGTTATGAATGGCAATGACCGCCTTTAACCCGGTGACCGGGTCAACGCTCAGATGCAGCGATTCAAGGCGAGTACTTTGCATGAGAGCGAACATCGTCAGGCTCCCGAATCACTTCTTGTAGACGCCAGTATAGGCTTGCGCCCGAAAATTGCAGAAGCGCACCGGAATAAGCACGGCTGCGATGCAGGCTTTCGGAAATAACCGGAATTCGCTCTTGCGCAGCACTGGACGAATGCCGGAGAGGGGACTAAAACGAGGCATTGCCCGGAGATTTTGATGACCCCGCGCCAATCGTTCTTCGCCTGCCTGCAACGTTCACCGCCCGCGCTGTTCGAGGCCGCGCTATGGATTGCGGTCGAGCATGACGGTGAAGTAAAGCCCCAGGCGGTACTGGCCGACTTCCAGGAATTGCAGCAACGGGTCAGCGGTGGCTTGCCGATGCTGCCGGTCAGTGAACTGGCGCAACCGCTATTGCGGCGCATGAACGACCTGGGCTTCGCCCAGGACGACTTCACACCCTTGCGCCCGCAAGTGGCACTGATAGACAAAGTGCTGGAGCGCCGACGAGGGCAACCCTTGACGCTGGGGTTGATTGCGCTGGAGTTGGCCAGGGGCCTGGAGATCCCCATGGTCGGGGTCAACTTTCCCGGGCATTTCCTGCTGCGGGTGCCGGGCTCCGATCATTTGCTCGATCCCTGCGGCGGCCGTCGCCTTTATCCGAACGATTGCCGAGAGTTGTTGCACCGCCAGTATGGCCCGGACATGAAGCTCAGCGCCGACCATCTGGTCACCGCCGAGCCAGTGCAGATGCTGCAACGGCTGTCGCGCAACCTGCGCCAGTTGTACCTCTCCCACGACGACTTCATCAATGCCCTGATCGACGCCGGGCGCGTCCTGGAACTGGGCAATGCCAGTACCGCCGACTATCTGGCCCGGGCCAGCCTGTACCAACGGCTGGACTGCCCGAACGCCGAGCGTTTTGATCTGGAGCACGCACTGCTGCTCAGCGACGATCCCATCCAGCGGATTCGCCTCACGGACCGGCTGGGGCATCTACCGCCGAATGCCATCGTCCATTAATCACAGTCCCCTCCTGTGGGAGCGGGCTTGCTCGCGAAGAGGGCGTGTCAGCCAACAATAATGTGGCTGACACACCGCTTTCGCGAGCAAGTCGGACCGCCGCACCGCCGCTCCCACATTGGGTCATGGCGTATCTGGCTGATTCGCCGGATGCGCCTGGATGAACGCCGGGTGCGTCGCCGCCAATGCCGCCACTCGCCGGATGCGTGGATAAGCCTCAAGAGAAACATTGAAACGCTCGGCCGCGTACAGCTGCGGAATCAAGTAGACGTCCGCCAGCCCCGGCTCGAGGCCGAAGCAGTAACCGTCATCACCGATCAACTGCTCTACCGTGGCCAGTCCCTGGCCGACCCAGTGGCCGATCCACTCCACCACCTGCGGTTCGTCGTGACCCGACTGGCGCAGCCGGTTGAGCACGCTGACGTTGTGCAGCGGGTGCACATCGCAGCCGATCACTGCCGCCACGCCACGCTCATGTGCGCGGGTGGCGAGGTCCCTGGACAGCAGCGGCACCTGTGGATAACGTTCCTCCAGGTATTCGATGATCGCGGGAGACTGGATCAGCAACTCGCCTTCATCGGTACGCAAGGCCGGCACCCGGCCTTGCGGATTGATACCCAGATAAGGCGGCTGCCGATGCTCGCCGCCCTGGGGTGCGATCAGGTTGACGGGCAGGGATTGATAATCCAGGCCCTTGAGCGCCAACGCGATACGCACCCGGTACGACGACGTCGAACGGTAGTAGGTATAGAGTTCCATGCCCCGCTCCTCTCAGCGCGCCGGCAGCACTTTGCCGCGGCACTCACCGAAACCGATGGACGCGAAACCGTCGCGGCGGCAACGGCCGCGCAGGATGATTTCGTCACCGTCCTCAAGGAACTTGCGCACCTCGCCCGAGGCCAGTTCGATCGGCTTTTTACCGCCTTCGGTGATTTCCAGCAGGCTGCCGAACTGACCGTTCTCCGGCCCCGACAAGGTGCCCGAACCGAACAGATCACCAGCCTGCAATTGGCAGCCATTGACGCTGTGATGCGCGACCATTTGCGCCACGGTCCAGTACATGTGCTGTGTGTTGCTCAAGGTCAGGCGATGGGCCGGCAGGTTCTGCTCGCGCATGGCCTCGGTGAGCAGCAGCACTTCCAGTTCGATGTCGAACCCGCCAGCGGCTTGATCACGCTTGTCCAGCAGGTACGGCAGCGGCTGCGGATCGCCTTGCGGACGCGCAGGCTGGGCACGACGGAACGGCTCCAGCGCTTCGGCGGTGACGACCCACGGCGAGATGCTGGTGATGAAGCTTTTCGACAGGAACGGCCCCAACGGCTGGTATTCCCAAGCCTGGATGTCCCGTGCCGACCAGTCGTTGAGCAGACAGAAACCGGCGATGTGATCGGCGGCGTCGCCGATGGCAATCGAGTCGCCCATGTCGTTGCCCTGGCCGATCCAGATGCCCAGCTCCAGTTCGTAGTCCAGGCGCGCACAAGGGCCGAACGTCGGTTCGCTCTGACCGGCCGGCAACGTCTGGCCTTTCGGACGACGGACGTCGGTACCGGACGGGCGAATGGTCGACGCACGACCGTGGTAGCCGATTGGCACGTACTTGTAGTTCGGCAGCAACGGGTTGTCGGGACGAAACAATTTGCCGACGTTCTGCGCGTGCTCGATGCCGACGTAGAAGTCGGTGTAATCATTGATTTTTGCCGGCAGGTGCATCTCGCAATCCGCCGCCAGCGGCAGCAGTTTTGCGCCCTGGGCTTCGATCTTGCCGTGCAGGGTGCTGCCCTCGGCGAACAGTTCCAGCAAACGCTCGCGCAACGCGACGCGAGCCTCACGCCCCAGTTCGAAGAAGGCATTCAACTGACCGCCAAGGGTCGCTTCGACCGCGGCTTTCGCAGCGCCATCGAACAACCCGGCCTCAAGGGCCGCTTGCAAGTCAAAGATGTGTTCGCCGATGGCCACGCCACTGCGCGGTGCCGAGCCGTTGAGGCTGAACACGCCCAGCGGCAGGTTTTGCAGGGGGAAATCCGCATGGCCGTTAGCGGATGCAACCCAGCTGCGAGTGATGGAAGTCTGCGTCATGGGTTATCTCCGGGTCGGGTCGAAAGTGGCGGGCAGCGTAGCCCAGCAGGCATCGTAAGTGTTTTGCAGTTGCGGGCAATCGAGGGCGAAACGGCTCGGACGCAACACCTGGCTGGTCTCGAACATGAATGCCATGGTGTTGTCGATTTTCGCCGGTTTGAGGTCAGCGTTGATCGCTTTGGTGCACGTCTCTCCGTCGGGACCATGGGCGCTCATGCAGCTGTGCAGCGAAGCACCGCCGGGCACAAAGCCTTCGGCCTTGGCATCGTATTCGCCCTGGATCAACCCCATGAATTCGTTCATCAGGTTCCGGTGGAACCACGGCGGACGGAAGGTTTTCTCGGCCACCATCCAGCGCGGAGGGAAGATCACGAAATCGAGGTTGGCCAGGCCATGAACGCTGGTCGGCGAGGTCAGGACGGTGAAGATCGACGGATCGGGGTGATCGAAACTGACGGTGCCGATGGTGTTGAAACGGCGCAGGTCATATTTGTATGGCACGTTGTTACCGTGCCAGGCAACCACGTTGAGCGGCGAATGATTGAGCTCGCACGCCCACAGCTGGCCGAGGAATTTCTGCACCAGCGTGGTGGGTTGTTGCAGGTTCTCGTAGGCCGCCACCGGGGTCAGGAAGTCCCGCGGATTGGCCAGGCCATTGCTGCCAATCGGCCCCAGGTCCGGCAGACGCAACGGTGCGCCATGGTTTTCGGCGACATAACCACGGGACTGTGGGTCGAGCAGTTCGATGCGGAATTTAAGGCCGCGTGGCAGCACGGCAATTTCCAGCGGTTCCAGCTCAAGCACGCCCAGTTCGGTGGCAATGCGCAGGCGCCCCAGTTCAGGCACCAGCAACATCTCGCCGTCGGCGTTGAAGAACACGCGCTCCATGGAACGGTTCGCGCGGTAGTTGTAGATGCTGATACCGGCCGGCTTTTCCGCGCCCGAGTTGGCGGCCATGCTCACCAGGCCGTCGATGAAGTCGGTCGGCTCGGCGGGAATGTCCAGCGGGTTCCAGCGCAGGCGGTTGGGGGTCACCTCACCCAGCGGGCCGCCGGCCAGTTGCCGGTCAAGCTTGACGAATGCCGGGTGATTGGCCGACGGCTGAATGCGGTACATCCACGTCCGCCGCCCCTCGCTGCGCGGCATGGTGAACGCCGTGCCGGAGAACAGCTCGGTGTAGAGACCGTACGGGGCTTTTTGCGGGGAGTTCTGGCCGACAGGCAGTGCGCCGGGCAAGGCTTCACTGCTGAATTCGTTGCCAAAGCCTGACAGGTAGGCCAGCGCTGGCATCGTTGAATCGGGGTTCATGGAGCCTCCTGAACAGGGAGTCGGCAGTGGCCGCTCACTCTGTTGCAGAGGTCGAGGCACGCCTGGGTTATTTTTATCGTAATTTGATTACGCATAACGTAATTTGATTGGTATTGACCGTCAAGCTATAAAGACGCCCATTCGTCCCGGGATCCCAGCCACCATGGAAAAAACCAGCGACAACAACGGTAAACAGAAAGTCCGCTCGGCCGAGGTGGGCACTGACATCCTCAAGGCACTGGCCGAGTTGTCGCCTTCGACCTCGCTGTCGCGCTTGGCCGAGCACGTGCAGATGCCAGCGAGCAAGGTCCACCGCTATTTACAGGCGCTGATTGCCAGCGGATTTGCCGAACAGAACGCAGCGACCAACCATTACGGCCTGGGCCGTGAAGCCTTGCGCGTGGGGTTGGCAGCACTCAACAGTATGGACGTGCTGAAAGTCGCCGCCCTGCCCCTGGCCGAGCTGCGTGATGACTTGAACGAAACCTGCTTTCTGGCGGTATGGGGCAATCAGGGCGCGACCGTGGTGCACATCGAGCCAGCAGTGCGTGCGGTGACGGTGGTGACACAACTGGGCTCGGTGCTGCCGCTGCTCAGCTCTTCGACGGGACTGGTATTTGGCGCCTACCTGCCGAAGCGCGAGACCGAGGATTTGCGCGCGCAGGAATTGCAGGCCCACGCAGCCCATGTGCTGGCAGACGATCAGGCCTACGCGGCCCAGTGCGAACGAATCCGCGCACGCGGTTTGCACCATGTACATGGCTTGCTGCTGCCAGGGGTGGATGCCTTGTCGGCACCGGTGTTCAACGCGATGGGCAGAGTGGTTGCCGTGCTGACAGTGGTGGGGCCGACATCCTTGTTCCATGCCGATGAAAACGGACCGGCGGCGCAGCGCCTGTTATCCGCCAGCCGTGCGGTCAGCTGGCGCATGGGGCATGAACCCGCCGCATCCGCGACCTGACTGGCACAGCTGTGCCAACCAGGCAGAGTTGGCGCATGCCTTTAATTCATTTCAAAACCAAAAACCAACACTTACCAAACCTGCATTATCAATCCCAGCTTCTTCGCCATGGCAACTGCCTGTGTGCGTCGCTCCACACCCAACTTGCTGTGAATGCGCCGGGCATGGGTTTTCACCGTATGCAACGAAATGAACAGTTGTTCGGCGATTTGCTGATTGGAGTTGCCTTGGGCGATCAGGTCCAGTACTTCAAGCTCTCGCCCGCTCAGCAAACTGACATCGGTGTCTCTATCGACCACTGGCGCCGCGCCCTGTAGACGACAGATCAGACTCGGCTGGCGCAAATTCAAATCACGCAATGCCTGCTGCCCATGACAACGCTTCACCAAGGCCAGGCCGGCCTCCAGTGCGGCATGAGCCATGTCCGGCTCGCCCGTCAGGTCCGCCACTTCGCAGATTGCCAATTGCAACTCCGTTTCCAGCGCCAGCATGGCCTGTTGTTGCGCCTGCTTGAGTAACGCCTTGAGACGATCCAATGGACTTTGCGCCAATTGAAGTTGAGTCTCGGCCAACACCAACTGGTATTCGATACGCGCAATCAGTTGCAGCGTGGCGGGTGGTGCCTGGCGTGCATGGGCCCCGCGATAATGACGCAAGACTCGGGTCAGCGCTTCCCGGACCAACTCCGGGCGCCCTTGTTGCAGCCAGAAATGACTGCTGATTTGCAGCAGTACGCTGCGATAAACCGTGTCGGGGATCTGCCGTTGCTGCATCAACCGTTCGGCTTCGCGCAGACGATCAAACGCATGGGCATAATCGCGCTGGTTGGCAGCCATCTGCGCTTGCCCGAGAAAGCCATACAGCGCGTGCTTGTCCTGGCTTTGCAGGCAGTCCTGCAGGCCGGACTGGAAGAAACCGGCGGCCAGTTCATCTTGTCCCTGACAGAGGGCCAACCGTCCTCGGCGCAGGGCAATTCGCCCCAATAGCGGCGTCGGTCGATCAGCCTCTCGAGACAACAGCGCAACCGTATCAGCCAACAAGCTCTCGGCGCGTCGGGGCGCTCCGCGCATCTCCAGCAACTGCGCGTGATCGAGTTCAAGCAGCCCTTCGAACAATAGCGAGCCTTGGGCGCGCGCCAGGCACAGTGCCTCGCGATTGAACGTCTGCGCCACATCGAGTTCGGCGTTGAGCAACGCTTGCTGGGTCAGCCCTGACAGGCACAACACTCGCGCCGGCCAGGCATCGACGCTCAACTCGGCCAGCGCTTCGAGAAAGTGTCCGCGAGCCGCCTCCATACGGCCTTGCAAATGCAGCAGCCAGCCTTTTTGCGCCTGCCAGCGTGCCAACAGTTGCCGTTGCAGCGCCTGCGTAGGCTGCGGGGTAAATCGTGCCAGTTGCTCGATGCACGCGGCGGCAGGATCGAAACGTCCGGCAAACAACAACGCCGCGCTGACCAGCCCGACCAATTGCGGCGTAACAAGGGTCAGCTCAGCCTGTTGACGCTCGTGGAGTTTCAACAACAGGCAGACATTTTCGCGCCGGAACAAATGTTCGAGGCTGAAGTGCTGCAACAGACTGACCGCCACTTCGAACTCCTGCGCCAACAGCGCCTGCTCAAACGCACCTTGCCAGTCCTCTTCGGCGCTGAACCATTGGCACGCGCGGCGATGCCAGGATCGCCCGGCCGGGGTCGGCTCTTCCGCCATTGCCCGGGCCAGTGGCTCGAAGATCCGCAACCACTCGACGGAGTCTTCCCAAGGCTCAATGAAGCAGCCCATGTCCTGCAACGCGTGCAGCCACTGCGCGCCCTCACCCGTACCGAAAAGATGCTCGCACAGGCTGGCGTTGAAGCGTGGCAGATGAACCAACACCTGCCAGACCTCAACCAACTCCGGTGGCAAGGTGTTGAACAACTCGTGCTGCAGATAATCGAGCAACGTTGCCGAACGCCCCTGCTCAACCGACCACGGGCAACCATTGAGCAACGCAATCCGCACACCGGCGCACCAACCACCGCTGCGCTCAACCACCCTCTTGGCGGTCTGGGCCGCCAGGGTCGGCTCGACATGACCGAGTAACTGCCCGACCTCGACCTCGGTAAACGCCAGCGCCCGACCTTCGCACTCGTACAACTCATCATCGAGCAGCAGCCGCGGCCAGTTGCAGGAGGGTCGACGACGGGAGCCCAGCCACCAGGTCAGCGCCGGGCTGGCGACGGCCAACAGGCGATCGAGCATCCGGTCGAGTTCCGGGTTGGGTGCACGGCAGTAATCATCCAGAAACAGCCAGGTCGGGGTCTGTAATCGGGCCAGATGCGCCAGCAGTCCGGGCTCATCCGCCGAGGGCAGATCCAGCGCTTGCGTCAGTCGCAATAGAAAATCGGCAGCACTCAACGACTCCCCCGCCAGCGGCAGCCAACAGACCCGACAGTGCTTCGGCGCCCGCAGCAGGCATTCGCTGAGCAACGCGCTCTTGCCACTGCCGGGCGGTGCGCAAAGCAACTTCACCCTCGCGGTCGACACCAGCATGGGCTCGATCAGCCGCTCGCGGGACAGATGATGAGACGACAGTCGGGGCACAAGGCCTGAGCGGTCCAGACAGTGCGTCATTGCAGTCATTGTGATGCGCCTTTTTTATAATTCTGGCGCCACCCTAGACCTCTCCCGAGCGCTTGTTGAAGAAGTATTCAACACACTGATCGTCCCCTATAAAAAAGGTGACCGCAAAGTCACCCTTTTGTGTAGGAGCCTGTAGGAAACCTACCTGACCCCCGTGCTACGCAAGGCTGCTGGTGTGTAGTCCCCCGCTTTTGCATCGATGTTGAATTCGAAGCTGCGCTTTTCTTCGTTCTTCATTCCCAGTGCGATATAGCGACCGGCAATCAGGTCATACAGCGCTTCGACGGTATAGGCCGGCACCTGGTGATCGTAGTAGAACTGGGCATGCCCTTCGGCGACGCGCCAGAGCTGTCCACGCCCGTCGTAATGGTCGGCCAGCGCCACTTGCCAGCTGTCTTCGTCGATGTACATGTGGCGCTTGGCGTACACGTGCCGCTCGTTCGGCTTGACCGTGGCGACGACTTCCCAGACCCGGTGCAACTCATAGCGGGTCAGGTCCTGGTTGATGTGCCCGGCCTTGATCACATCGGTGTACTTGAGGTCTGGCGAGTCGAGCTTGTAGCTGTTGTAGGGGATGTACATTTCCTTCTTGCCAATCAGCTTCCAGTCGTAGCGATCCGGCGCGCCGGAAAACATGTCGAAGTTGTCGGTGGTGCGCAGGCCATCGGATGAGGTGCCGACACCGTCATAGGCGACCTGTGGCGCACGCCGTACCCGACGCTGGCCGGCGTTGTAGATCCAGGCCTTGCGCGGTTCCTTGACCTGATCGAGCGTCTCGTGAACCAGCAGCACGTTGCCCGCCAGCCGCGCCGGTGCGGTCACCTCCTGCTTGAAGTAGTTGAGCACGTTATCGTCGCTGCCCGGTTTCAGATCGCTGAGCAACGACGGTACGGCAACTTCGTCCTTGAAGCGGATCACCGTGAAGTCACCATTGGATTGCGGCGTCGCCTGGGTGATGGTGCGACGCAGATTGCCGCCGTGGTAACGGGTGACGTGGTTCCAGATCACTTCCACGCCATTCTTCGGAATCGGGAACGCGTAGTAGCGATTGCCGGTGAAGTTGGCCAGACCGTTACCGTCGTTGATCGGCGTTACGTTCAGTGCACTGCGCTTGGCCGACTCATAGATTTCTGCCGGTAACGCCACGGTGCGGTGGCTGGGATAGACCGGGATCTTGTAAGTCTCGGGGTAGCGCTTGAACATCGCTATCTGGCCGTCGGAAAGCTTGTCCTTGTACTGGTCGACGGTCGCTGCGGTGATCACGAACAATGGCTTTTCGTTGGCGAACGGGTCGGCCAGGAAACCTTTGCTGTCCACCGCGCCAGCGTTTTTCGGGATGCCACCGGTCCAGGCCGGAATCGAACCATCGGCATTGCCGGCCTTCTCGGCTCCGAGCGGTGTAAGGCTGGTGCCGAGCTTGCTGGCTTCCTCTGGCGACACCGCGGCCATCACGTTGGCGGCCAGCAACCCGAGGGTCAGCACGCCCAATTGCAACATCATCTTGCGCATCGAAATCATCCTTATCAGCCGGGTCAGAAGTTCACACCAAAGCTCAACGCCACGAAGTCACGGTCGGTGAGGACGTTGTAGTCCCCGCCGAAAAAATCGGTGTAACTGAGGCTTGCGGTATAGGTGTTGCGATAGTCCGCATCGACACCGAGGCTGATGGCCTTGGCGCCTTCGTTGAACAGGCCGTTGGGGCCATAGCCGGAGACGTCGTGGGACCACGAGAGATTGGGCCTGACGTTGATCCCGGCGATGAGGTTGTTGTAGTCGAGGATGGCCCGAGCGCGATAACCCCATGAAGTCGAGGTCACGAAGCCGTCGGTATCGCCGCCGAAACCATACTGGCCATACACCGAGTCGCGGCCGTAGCGCAACTTCGTACGTGCTTCCAGGCCACCGACCCGAACCACCGCCGCCTCACCCACCAGCGTCAGGCGATCGGCACCGGCGACCTGATCGATGAAGTGCGTCAGGGTGCTCTGGATCTGCGTCACCTCCTTGCGGCGGTAACCTGTGTTGTCAGCCCCCGGTGACGTGGCGATGGGCGACGCCGCACCGCCTGCAATCGGATTGAGCATGGCCAGGGTCAGGTCATTGGTGTTGACCTGCACCGGGAGGTTGGGGCGGTAGCTGATCTCCCCGCTCCACGCAGTGCCGGTCGATAAGGTGGTGGCGAAGCTGGCGCCGTAGAGGCGGATGTCCTCCGGGTATTCGAGGTAATACTGGCCGCGACCGAGCATCACACTCTGGGCCAGGCCTGAACCGCTGCCGGGGGCGATTCGGTTGGCGGCGGCGACGATTCCCGGAAGGCTTGCCAGCGTGCTGAGCCCGGCGGTGGTGGTCCCGACGTTGGGGCTGCGGCTGTGATAATTCATGAAGTACAGGCCGTACTCAGTGTCGTCCCCCAGCCAGCGCAACGCCGTACCCCACTGTCCGGAATCCCGGGCATCACGGTCGCCGCCACGGGGAACGATCACGCCCTCTTTGCTGACCTCGAAGCCCTGGCCAAAGGCAGCCGCAATCGGCTGCAAGGGTGCAATGGCCGGGCTGGCGACGGTGTAGCCCTTGTTGCAGCCATCGGCCACCACATCGACACCAAAGAAGGTGCCGCAGTTATCGACGACCGTCTGATCCCATTCCAGTTGATAGAAGCCTTCCACGGTCAACTTCTCCGTCAGGCCCTGGGAGGCGAACAGCATGTTGACCGGGATCAGGCCCTCCTTGATCTCGGCTCCAGGACGACGGAACGCGGACACGTCGACCGGGTTGATACTGTTGATCGAGTTGCCGATGAAGGTGCTCTCCCCCCAACTGACCACCTGCTTGCCGGCACGCACCGTGCCCGGCAAATCGGCGAGGGAGTAGTTGTGATAGACGAATGCGTCGAGGATTTGTCCGCCTGAAGACTTGGCGCCTTCTTTGCGATTGTGATCGCTGATGTCCTTGAATGGGCGGCTTTCATCCTTCAGCTCGAAGTCGTACCAGTACTTGCCACGCACAAACGCGCCGGTGTCGCCGTACTTCAGTTCGAGGTCGTGAATACCCTTGGAGATCTTCGAGAAGGTTTCACCTTTCTTGAAGTTCAGGCGCCCGTCGTCACCGGTCGAAGACTGACCGGAACCGCCATTGACAGTGCCTACCAGAGCATCATCCGCATCACGCATGCCCCAACTCGCGCCGACCGACAATGAGGAGTCGAACGTCCCCTCGATTTCCCCGATGCCGAACGAAATGGCCTGAGCCTGGGCACAGCAGCCCAATGCGACCGCGGCCGCCAGCGCCTGCGGTGTGAAGATGGCGCGCATTGTTGTTTTTGTCATGCGTCTTCCCCGGTGAGTGACAGAAGGCGTCACCCTACTGCCGGGCATCGGGATCGATAAGCGCACCAAGGAGGTATTCGTGGTGTACCTCTAAAGGATGACTGGCACAGGGTCATCACCCGGACGTCGAGCAGCCGAATCCTGACTGTTGCCGGGGCTGCAACAGTGCATGTCGGGAATTGGTATTTTTCCTACAGCAACGAGGGCTTATTCTTACCTGGCTGCCACGGAGCCTGCGCCGTGACTGAAAGATTTCAGATGAATCGAGGATTCGGTTCATCACTCCGTGTTCACTGACGTTGATTTGTAGCTCCTGATCCAACGTCTTACTTTGGCCGCTGCGTTTGCAGCGGCCTTTTTTATGGGCCTCATTTTCAGCGCGGGCACGGTCCCCAGCAGGAGCTGGCTTGTCGGGTCGCCGCATCGCAGCGATGGTCGTTAACGATAACGCGTGTGAACCGGATACACGCGGCGCACTGGAGTCCATCGCCAGCAAGCTGGCTCCTACAGGTATTGCGTGAAAAACGACGCGGACGCGGTCCCTTGTGGGAGCTGGCTTGCCAGCGATGGTCGTTAACGATAACGCGTGTGAACCGGATAAACGCGGCGCACTGGAGTCCATCGCCAGCAAGCTGGCTCCTACATTTCTTTCAGAAAGCAACTACAAGCATAGGTAAACATCTATCGCACTCGGGCCATTAAGTTGACCAGCAAGTCGGCGAACAACCTTGATCTTCGTCCGACTGCAAACTTACTTATTGCGAGTGCAACCATGAAGCCCATCGACTACAACAAGTATCGCTCAGCCAGAAGCTTCAACAGCCGAATACGCTTTCTGATTCTTCATTACACCGCCGCTAACTTCTCAAATTCTGTCAGTGCCCTGACCGGCCCGAATGTCAGCGCGCACTATCTGGTTCCGGATATCACCGACCCCAGCTACCTGAAAGCCGGTTATACCGGGCAGGAAGTGTTCAACCTGGTGGATGAAACCCATCGCGCTTGGCATGCGGGCGTCAGTCAGTGGGGTAACCGTAGCAATCTAAATGACACGTCAATCGGCATTGAGGTGGTCAACCTGGCGACTGACAACAAAGGCCAATTCACCTTCCCGCCGTATCACCCCGAGCAGATTGCCGCGATTGAACTACTGGCGCTGAACATCCTCAAGCGCAACCCGGATATCACGCCAACGCAGGTGTTGGGCCACTCCGATATTTCAATCGGCCGCAAGAGCGACCCGGGGCCAATGTTTCCCTGGCAGGCGCTGTACCTGAAAGGCGTCGGCGCCTGGTTCGATGAAGCCACTCGGGACCAGTATCTGAGCCAATACACCACATCGGGTGTTCCAGGCCGAAGCGAATTGCTGGGGCTGTTCAAGTCCTATGGATACGATGTTTCGGGCGCCTCGTCGGAAGGTGGTTTTCAACAGTTGGTACGGGCATTCCAGATGCATTTTCGCCCGGAAAAATTTGACGGGAAAATGGATGCGCAGACAGCCGCCAATCTGAAGGCACTGGTATTCAAATACTTTTCCGGCTGATCGATGGCAAACAATTTTCCAACCGACAGATGCAGCCACCGGCAAGGTCAGTCAATGTGACCTTGCCGGCAATGTCAGAGCGAATACTTCTGCAAATTCCCCATCATTTCCTTCAGCGCTTCGATGTTGTCCTTCGGATGCGCCGCACCTTCGAAGTCGCAAATCTGCTGCCAGTGCGCCGCCACGTCTTCCGGTGAGAAGCCGGCCCGTGGATCGAACCCGACACCGAGGCTGCGTTCCCAGCGGACCTTGCCCATCCAGCCACCGCCGACCTCGAACAAACCGGAGGTTTCCTGGCAGTTCTCGCTGGCCAGGTACACCACCAACGGGCTGACCAGTTCCGGCTTGAGCTGTTCGAAGACTTGCGGCGGGATCAGGCCTTCGGTCATGCGTGTGCCGCCGGTGGGGGCGATGGCGTTGACCAGGATATTGTTCTTGCGGCCTTCGATGGCCAGGGTGCGGGTCAGGCCGTAGAGACCGAGCTTGGCCATGCCGTAGTTGGACTGGCCGAAATTGCCATAGATACCCGAGGTCGACGCGGTGAAAATCACCCGGCCGTAGTTCTGCTCGCGCATATGTGGCCAGGCGGCACGGGTGACTTTGTAGGCACCTTCGACGTGGACGCGGTAAACCAGATCCCAGTCGGCGTCTTCCATTTTGTGGAAGGTCTTGTCACGCAGGATCCCGGCGTTGTTGACCACCACGTCGACGCGACCGAAGACGTCCAGGGCGTGCTGGACCAGTTTGTCACCGTCAGTGACCGAATCGTGGTTGGCCTCGGCGATGCCGCCGGCCTCGCGAATGTCCGCTACCACGCGGGCGGCGGCCGAGGCGCTGGCGCCTTCGCCCTGGGTCGAGCCGCCCAGGTCGTTGACCAGAACCCTGGCGCCCTGTTTGGCGAACAGCAGCGCATGCGCCCGTCCCAGGCCGCCACCGGCACCGGTAATGATCACGACTTTATCTTCGAAGCGCACAGGCTCATTCATGGGGGGACTCCAGCAGGCCAAGGGACGATGAGTCCGAGTGTCCGGCACGGCGCAGCGGGTCACAATCAATACGGGGGAGGCTGAATGGTGCGCGATAAGGCTGGGGGATGATGATCGCGTCAACAGGTTGCGCGGCCCTTGTGGCGAGGGAGCTTGCTCCCGTCGGGTCGCGAAGCGGCCCTGAGGCATTCAATCCGGGACACAGGTTTTACGACTGCTTCGCAGCCGAACGGGGGCAAGCCCCCTCGCCACAGAAGCAGAGCAGGTTCACGCTGCGAATCAGGAGCAGGCGACTTTGCGCGGAGGGGAAAGCAGTTGATCGCGAAACGCCAGGTAGTGCCTGAGGACCTCGCAAGGTGCCTCGATCTGCGGGTAGTGACCGATGTCGGGCAACACCACGGTGTCCGCATCCGGGATCAGTTCCCGGTAACGCTCGACCATATGCACACCGGAGATCGGATCGACCCCGCCATCGATCACTCGCAGCGGCACTTCACCGCGCTGCATCGCGCTCACCCACCGGTTGCGCCAGACGCGTCGCTCCGGGATGTAGGCGATCAACTTGTGCATGATCCTTGGCCCACGCTGGCTTTCGACCAGGCTCCAGAAGTCATCCATCTGGCTTTCACTGGGACGGGTTTGCGGGCCGAAAATCTGCCGAAAGCTTCTCACCAGGCCATCACGGCTGAAGGCGCGGCCAATCATCCAGCCCAAAGGGCTGAGCAAGAGCTTTTGCATCAATACCGGGCGGTGGGTTTCCGGAAACAACCCGCCGTTGAGAAACACACAACTGGCCAGCTCCACCCGCGACTCGTAATGCCGGGCCAGCAGTTCCTGGGCCACGCTATCGCCATAGTCGTGGGCGAACAGGTGCACCGGCTGCTCGACATTCAGGTGCTCAAGCAGTGCCTGTTGCAGATCCGCTTGCTCCAGCAGGCTGTATTCGTGGTTCGCCGGTTTGGCCGAATCGCCGAAGCCCAGCATGTCGCAAGCGATCACGCGAAAGCGCTGGGTCAATGGCTGCCACAGGTAATGCCAGTCCCAGCTGGCGGACGGAAAACCGTGAATCAGCAACAGCGGCTCACCCTGACCCGCCGTCCAGTAACGGATGCTGTGGCCACGGAACACGAACGTCTGGCTGCGTTTGCGCCAGACACACAGAGGAATCTCGGCAAGTGCCATTAGAGTTTATAACCCGGGTCCAGTTTATCGAGCTTGCGCAGCAGCGCCGGCCACGCCAGCGCTCCGCCCATTCCTTGAGCACTTCTGGTGACACCCGCGATCATGGCTTTGGCGCCGGCCAGGATCTGCGGTTCGATGGCAATCAGTTCAGCCGCACCGTTTTGTGCCATGACCTGAATGTCGCAGGCACGCTGAAAGGTAAACATCATCAGGAACGTATCGGCGATGGTGCTGCCGCAGGTCAGCAGACCGTGGTTATGCAGCATCAGGAAATTGTTTTCACCGAGGTCGGCCTGCAGCCGCACCTTCTCTTCATGGTTGAGCGCCACACCTTCGTAGGCGTGGTAGGCCAGGCTGGAAAGCACGAACAACGATTGTTGGCTGATCGGCAGTACGCCCTGCTTCTGTGCCGAGACCGCCACCCCTGAAGCCGTGTGGGTGTGCAGCACACAAACCACATCGTGACGCACTTCATGCACGGCGCTGTGGATGGTGTAACCCGCCGGATTGATCTCGTAAGGACTGTCCATCAGCTTGTTGCCGGCCTGATCCACCTTGACCAGGCTCGACGCGGTCATTTCGTGAAACATCAGCCCGAACGGGTTGATCAGGAAATCTTCGGTGCCGGGCACCTTGGCGGAGATGTGGGTAAAGATCAGGTCATCCCAACCATGTTGGGCAACCAGGCGATAACAGGCGGCCAGGTCGACGCGGGTCTGCCACTCGGCAGCACTGACCTGGTCTTTGACACTGTGTGGCGATTGGATGGGAGCGACAGTCACGGCAAGAAGCCTCGGTGTTTTTATTATGGAGTGTTTCCTATGTTCACCGAGTCTAGTCAGCCCTTGGGGTTCGTGTAGTTGCATTGGCAGCCAGCTTGGTGACCCTACGAGTCAGTCGCCCTGCCACCCATGGATCCCTGTCAAACGACCGGCGCCCGCGATGGTCTGACAGGCAGTTTTTTACCGTACTGGCAGAACCCTGACTGGCATGGATATCGGAGTAACGTCAGGTGCGCAGTGCGCTGATCAGGTCCGCCAGCCAGGGCTCGGCGTCCGTCTCTGGGGTCACGCTCTCGCTGGCATCCAGGCGCAGCATCGGCAGCACTTCGCGAATGCCCAGTTCACCGAACAATTCGCGCATCAGCTCGCCGCCGCCACAAAAAGTATCGCCATAACTCGCATCGCCCAATCCGATCACCGCCCCCGGCAAACCGCGCCAGGCAGCTGGCAATTGGTCACGAATGGTCGAATACAGTGGTTGCAGATTGTCCGGCAGCTCACCCATGCCGGTGGTCGAGGTCACCGCCAGAAAGGCTTCTGGGCCAAACGCCTGGACGTCGGCGAGGGTCGCACGCGGGTTATGCCAGGTTTCGAAACCGGCGGCTTTCAACAGGCTGGCGGCGTGGCGGGCAACTTCTTCGGCCGTGCCGTACACCGAGCCGGAAATGATGGCGACTTTCATCAATCTGATCCTGAATCCGAGTAAAAGACCCGGATATTAACACCACAGTCGTGATTATTCTTTTAGAATGCAATTGACAATCAATCAGGAAAGGATACTCCGATGATTAATGCTCAACTGCTGCAAATGGTGATCAATGCCTCCAACGACGGCATCGTGATTGCCGAAAAGGAAGGCGATCAGGACAAAATCCTCATTTACGTCAACCCCGCGTTCGAACGCCTGACGGGGTACTCCAGCGAAGAGATCCTCTATCAGGATTGTCGCTTCCTGCAGTCGGGGGACCGCGACCAGGAAGCCCTGCCATTGATTCGCGACGCCTTGAACCGAGAAGGTTCCTGCCGGGAAATACTGCGCAACTACCGCAAGGACGGCACACCGTTCTGGAATGAGCTGTCCCTTTCAACGGTGAAAAATCCGGCGGACGGGCAAACCTACTTTGTCGGTGTGCAGAAAGACGTCACCGTGCAGGTCAAGGCGCAACAGCGCGTGGCACAACTGGAGGGACGGGTGGCTGAACTCCAGGCTGAGCTTGCTGCGCTCAAGGCGACGAACGGCGCAAACGAAACTCAGAATTAATGGTCAGTAATTACAATCACCAATGACTTTGTAATTATATCTTTCGAGCTGGCCATGCAACGTGACGCACTCCTGACCCAGGATGAGCTGGATTTCATCCAGACCATGCAACACAACCCGCAACTCAATGTGCGGGATGCGACGTCGAGCCTGCTCGTCAACGGTGGATCGCAAATCCGTGACCTGCTCACCCGCCTGGCGGCCCATGAGCAGGTCACCATTCAAGCCAGCTTCGAAAACCAGCAAATAACCTTCCCCCTGCACCTGGTGGAAGACGAGTTTCATGCGATGCATTTGCGTCTCGGCGTGCCGAGCATCTATGAAGACGGGCCCATGGTCCGGCCTTGGCGTCTGGTACTGGACGAGCCGGTAGCGCTGGAAAACGCCCAGGGTCAACCCGGCACCCTGTGGGTACACGAAGTGTCGTGCAAAGGGGTTTTGCTGGAGGTTCGCAACAAGACCAAGCCACCGAAGCATTTCGCCTTGTGGTTCAGCCCCTCAGGCTATGAGCGGATTGCCGTGCGCGGCACCTTCGAGAAAGAAAACGAACAGGGCTTCTACGCCTATCAACTGAACCAGAGCGATACGGACGAAACCGAGCGTCTGCGTCAGTTCATCCTGCAACAGCATCGTTTGACTCATCCAACGCTGCATCTCTGAACTTTAAGTATCCAGATTTCCCGCCAGGAACTGCTTCAGACGCTGGCTCATGACCTTCCCTTCATTGCCCAGGCAACCGATCGATGACCCGGCCAGGCTGTCCTGCGCCAGGTCAGAGGCATCACCGGCCAACAACAATCGACACTCCAGGCCCATGGCCAGGCGATTCAAGCGACGCGGCAACTCGGCATTCGGTACATGATTGGAAAACAGCACCAGTGCCACGGGCTTGATCCTTTCACACATCAGCGCCAGCTCCTCGAATGGCTGACCTATGTTCAATACGCGAATGGTTGATGGCCCGGAACTCAGGAACAGGGCGGCGACCAACAGCTCCAGCTCCCGACAGTGACCATCCAGGGCACAGATGACCACGTGATGCGGTTGCTTCTCGCGCGTCAACAGCAAGCGCTGCACGACCCGGGAACGTAGAAAACCATCCAGGAACAGCCACTCGCTGGTTACGCCGAACTGGTCCTGGCGTTGCAACAACTGCTTCCAGACGGGGATCAGAATGTCCTGAAACACCACCGGCAGGGCGTAACTGGAAAAGATTTGCCCGTAGACCTGCTCCAGCTGAAGGTCGTCAAACCCGTTGACCGCCGCAAGAACCTGCTGCTGCCACTGCGCGTAATCGGCTTCCACGAGGCTGTTGGGGATGATGTGCGACAATGCCTGGTGTTGCTCGGTCCTGGCCAGGATCTTGCCGATCCTGCTGACCGCAACACCGCGTTCGATCCAGCCGAGGATGCTGCGAACGCGCTCAATATCGGACAGCGAATACAGTCGATGCCCGCTATCGGTGCGTGTTGGAACAATCAGGCCATAACGTCGCTCCCAGGCGCGAAGCGTGACCGGGTTGACACCTGTCAGTCGCGCCACCTCGCGAATGGGGAACAGCTCTTCCTGTTCAAGAGCGACGGCCTGCGTGGATCTTGAAGCAATGTCTGTATGTATCGGCATCCTGTTGAAACATCCCTGTATCGTCCGTCCGATATTCTAACGCCCCCGCCCCGTAAAGTTTCCGTAAAAAATCGATACTGCGAAGGAGCGTGTAAACGTCACAGACGCCACGGGCAGAATCAGGAATAATCCTTGCTTGTTTCAAGTCGCAGCCCACCACCCCGGCACTGCGCCTGGCGAAGCCCCTATCCGGAGCGACGCAAATGTCTTATGGAGATACACAATGTCTACCCCACCCGTCACGCTGATGGTTGCGCGCCGCGTTGCCAATGGACGTTATCAGGACCTGATCGCCTGGCTGCGCGAAGGCGAACAACTGGCCACCGATTTTCCCGGCTACCTCGGCTCCGGTGTGCTCGCTCCGCCACCCGAGGACGACGAATTCCAGATCATCTTCCGCTTCGCCGACGAGCAGACCTTGCACGCCTGGGAACATTCCGTCTCTCGCAGCGCCTGGCTCGGACGCGGCAGCGACCTGTTCGCCCACCCGACAGAACACCGGGTCAGCGGCATCGAAGGCTGGTTTGGCGTCGCCGGCCAACGCCCGCCGCGCTGGAAACAGGCCGTGGCGATCTGGCTGGCGTTCTTTCCGGTCTCGCTGCTGTTCAACTTTGTGCTGGGGCCGCTGCTGGGCGAGATGGCGCTACTGCCCCGCGTGCTCGTCAGCACCCTGTGCCTGACGCCGTTGATGGTTTATTTCTTCATCCCTTTGTCCACTCGACTGCTTGCCACCTGGCTGAACAGTGCCTCTACGCGGCCCTTGCCCGCACAACCCACTACCCAAAACCACTGACAACCCTTGTGGGAGCGGCGGTGCGGCGATCCGACTTGCTCGCGAAGACGGTATGTCAGTCAACATTTGTTCCGGCTGACACAACGCTTTCGCGAGCAAGCCCGCTCCCACACAGACCCGTTTTGCATAATAGGTAGAGCGCTGCCGTCGCTGGTATAGTTTTACTCTCACCGCGACGCGAGCCGTTCATGACTTCTTCCGTAGCCCCTATCCTGATTACCGGCGCCGGCCAGCGTGTCGGCCTGCACTGCGCCCGGCGATTGCTGGAAGACGGCCATCGCGTGATTTTCAGTTACCGCAGCGAGCGGCCCGGCGTACAAACCCTGCGCGACCTGGGGGCCACCGCCGTGTTCGCGGACTTCGCCAGCGAGGCCGGGATCCTCGCCTTCATCAGTGAACTGAAAACCCACACCGACTGTTTGCGGGCGATTGTCCACAACGCCTCCGAATGGCTGGCCGAAACACCGGACACTGACGCCGCCGCATTCACCCGCATGTTCAGCGTGCACATGCTGGCGCCCTACCTGATCAACCTGCATTGCGCCGATCTGCTGCAACGCTCAAGCCCCGCAGACATTGTGCACATCAGCGATGACGTGACCCGCAAGGGCAGCAGCAAACACATCGGCTATTGCGCCAGCAAAGCCGGACTCGACAGCCTGACCCTGTCCTTCGCCGCCAGGTACGCGCCGGACATCAAGGTCAACGGGATTGCGCCGGCCCTGCTACTGTTCAACCCTGAAGACGACGCGGCCTACCGCGCCAAGGCACTGGCCAAGTCCGCGCTGGGCATCGAGCCTGGCTGCGAAGTGATCTACCAGAGCCTGCGCTATCTGCTCGACAACCCTTATGTCACCGGCACCACCCTGACCGTCAACGGCGGAAGGCACATCAAGTAAGTGTCCCGCGAGGATTTTCCATGACGTTATCCCTGCCCCAGAATTATCGACAGATCCTCATCGGACTCGGTGAAAATCCAGACCGCGAAGGCCTGCTCGACACCCCGGTGCGCGCAGCCAAAGCCATGCAGTACCTTTGCCATGGCTACGAACAAAGTGTCGAAGAGATCGTCAATGGCGCGCTGTTCGCCTCCGACAACGATGAAATGGTGATCGTCGACAACATCGAGCTGTATTCGCTTTGCGAACACCACATGCTGCCCTTCATCGGCAAGGCGCATGTGGCTTATATTCCAACCGGCAAGGTGCTGGGGCTGTCGAAGATTGCGCGGCTGGTGGACATGTTCGCCCGGCGCCTGCAAATCCAGGAAAACCTCACCCGGCAAATCGCCGACGCCGTGCAACAGGTGACCGGTGCGGCAGGCGTCGCAGTGGTCATCGAAGCGCAGCACATGTGCATGATGATGCGCGGCGTCGAGAAACAGAATTCGACCATGAACACCTCCGTGATGCTCGGCGCCTTCCGCGAGTCGAGTAACACCCGCCAGGAGTTCCTGCAATTGATTGGACGGAGCAAGTAGCAATGCCACAACTTCAGCCAGGCATGGCACGTATCCGGGTCAAAGACCTGTGCCTGCGTACCTTCATCGGCATCAATGAGGATGAAATCCTCAACAAGCAGGATGTACTGATCAACCTCACCATTCTGTACGCGGCCCAGGAAGCGGTACGTGACAACGACATCGATCACGCGCTGAACTACCGCACGATCACCAAGGCGATCATCGCCCACGTGGAAGGCAACCGCTTTGCGCTGCTCGAACGCCTGACCCAGGAAATTCTCGACCTGGTGATGGCCAACGCATCGGTGCTCTACGCCGAAGTCGAGGTCGACAAGCCCCACGCGCTGCGATTCGCCGAGTCGGTGTCGATAACGCTCGCGGCAAGCCGCTAAGCTTCAAGCTTGAAGCTTCAAGCGGTAAGCTAGAAGCCACCGCAATCCATCTTGCAGCTTGAAGCTTGTCGCTCAAAGCTGTCTCGCAGAGACCCCCATGACCGATCAACAACGCCTTGAACTCGAAGCCGCCGCCTTTCGTCGGCTGGTGGCCCACCTGGACAGCCGCAAGGATGTGCAGAACATCGACCTGATGAACCTCTCGGGCTTCTGCCGCAACTGCCTGTCCAAGTGGTACAAGGCGGCGGCGGACGAGCGCCAGATCGAGGTCAGCCTCGACGAAGCCCGCGAAGTGGTTTACGGCATGCCGTACGCCGAATGGAAAGCCCAATATCAGCAAGAAGCCAGCGCCGAACAACAGGCGGCGTTCGCCAAAGGAAAACCCAATGAGTGATTTGAACACCTTGCGCGCCAGCCTCAACAGCGGCGAACACGCCTTCGCCGACACCCTGGCGTTCATTGCTGGCGGTTACGACTACCAGCCTCAGGCCTTCAACAACGGTGGTGTGGAAAACGCGGCCGGGCAGAACGAAGGCTCGTGCAAGACCCTGGGGCTGGCGCTGCTCGAAGGCTTGAGCGATCAAGAAGCCCTGCTGGCTTTCGGCGAGCATTACCGCTCGGTGCTGGCAACGCCAGAAGGCAGCGACCACGGCAACATCCGGGCGCTGATTGCCCATGGCCTGGCGGGTGTGAAGTTCACCCAACAGCCGCTGACTCGCCGCTGATTTGATTTGTAGGAGCGAGCCCGCTCGCGATGGACTGAAGAACGCCACGGGGTGTCAGGCTCCCAGCGTCATCGTTCACCACCATCGCGAGCAAGCTCGCTCCTACAGGTTTTGCGTTCATGGCGCGGAATTGATCACAAGCACAACCCGACTTTTAAGATTGACCCGGCAACTTTATTTCGTTTGCCCCGTAGCACCGCTCACGGCTTAGATAAAAAGAAGTCCTCCTTCTTCCGAGCCGGTCATTCATGCGCAGCGAAACCATCAGCCAGTCGATCAACATCGTTCACCCTGTCACGCTCAGCCACGGTAAAAACGCCGAGGTCTGGGACACCGATGGCAAACGCTACATCGACTTTGTCGGTGGCATTGGCGTGTTGAACCTCGGCCATTGCCACCCGCGCATCGTCGAGGCCATTCGCGAACAAGCCACACGACTGACCCACTATGCGTTCAACGCGGCGCCCCATGTGCCTTACCTCGAACTGATGGATCGCCTCAGTGCGTTCATGCCGGTGGGTTATCCGGTCAGCGGCATGCTCACCAACAGCGGCGCGGAGGCGGCGGAAAACGCCCTGAAGATCGTCCGTGGCGCCACCGGCCGCAGCGCGGTCATCGCCTTCGACGGCGCATTCCACGGCCGCACACTGGCCACGCTCAACCTCAATGGCAAAGTGGCGCCCTACAAACAGAAAATCGGCGTGCTGCCGGGGCCGGTGTATCACCTGCCCTTTCCCGGCCCGGACAACGGCGTGACCTGCGCCGAAGCCCTCAAAGCCATGGAGCGCCTGTTCAGCGTCGAGATTGATGTCGAAGACGTCGCCTGCTTTATCGTCGAACCGGTGCAGGGCGAAGCGGGGTTCCTGGCCATGGATGTCGAGTTCGCCCAAGTGTTGCGCAAGTTCTGCGACGACAAGGGCATTGTGCTGATCGCCGATGAGATCCAGTCCGGTTTCGGCCGCACCGGCCAGCGCTTCGCGTTCTCACGGTTGAGCATCGAACCGGACTTGGTCCTGCTCGGCAAAAGCATCGCCGGCGGCGTGCCACTCGGGGCGGTGGTCGGGCGCAAATCGCTGCTGGATAACCTGCCCAAGGGTGGACTCGGTGGCACTTACTCGGGCAATCCCATCGCCTGCGCCGCCGCGCTGGCGACGCTGGATGAAATGACCGATGCCAACCTGCACGCCTGGGGCACACAACAGGAGGAAGCGATTGTCGGCCGCCATGAAACCTGGCGCGCGAACAGCCTGACGCCGTACCTGGGCCGACTTACCGGTGTCGGTGCGATGCGTGGTATCGAGCTGATCAACGCCGATGGCTCGCCCGCCCCGGCACAATTGACCCAACTGCTGACTTTGGCGCGGGATGCGGGCCTGCTGCTGATGCCCAGTGGCAAGTCGCGGCACATCATTCGCTTGCTGGCGCCGTTGACCATCGAGGCTGCGGTGCTGGAAGAAGGGCTGGATATTCTTGAAGCCTGTCTTGCAAAACTGACCTGAACACTATCCCTGTGGGAGCGGGCTTGCTCGCGAAAGCGGTGGATCAGCCAGCATCAATGTTGAATGACACACCGCCTTCGCGAGCAAGCCCGCTCCCACACCGGAGTGTTATCAAGCATTAAATCGTGGGCATAAAAAAACCGGCCGAGGCCGGTTTTTTTACCAAAACAGAATCAAGCGTTCTGCAGATTGTCGAGGTAACGCTCGGCATCCAGTGCCGCCATGCAACCGGCGCCAGCCGAGGTGATGGCCTGACGGTACACGTGGTCGGCCACGTCACCGGCGGCGAAGATGCCTTCGAGGCTGGTGGCGGTGGCGTTGCCGTCACGGCCGCCCTGCACAACCAGGTAACCGTCTTTCAACGTCAGCTGGCCTTCGAACAGCGAAGTGTTCGGGGTGTGGCCGATGGCGATGAACACGCCGTCGACTTTCACTTCGTCGAAGCTGCCGTCGTTATTCTTCAGGCGGGCACCGGTCACGCCCATGTTGTCGCCCAGCACTTCGTCCAGGGTCGCGTTCAGCTTCAGCTCGATCTTGCCTTCGGCAACACGGGCGTTCAGCTTGTCGATCAGGATCTTCTCGGCGCGGAAGGTTTCGCGACGGTGGATCAGGGTGACTTTGCTGGCGATGTTGGCCAGGTACAGGGCTTCTTCGACAGCGGTGTTGCCACCGCCGACCACAGCCACCGGCTTGTTGCGATAGAAGAAACCGTCGCAGGTCGCGCAGGCGGAGACGCCTTTGCCCATGAACGCTTCTTCGGACGGCAGGCCCAGGTAACGAGCACTGGCGCCGGTGGCGATGATCAGGGCGTCGCAGGTGTAGGTCGCACTGTCGCCAGTCAGGGTGTATGGCTTGGCAGCGAAGTCCACGGCATTGATGTGATCGAAAACGATCTCGGTTTCAAAGCGTTCGGCGTGCTCGCGCATCCGCTCCATCAGCGCCGGGCCGGTCAGGCCGTGGACGTCGCCCGGCCAGTTGTCGACTTCGGTGGTGGTGGTCAGTTGACCGCCGGCCTGCATGCCGGTGATCAGCAGTGGCTTGAGGTTGGCACGGGCGGCATAGACCGCAGCGCTGTAACCGGCAGGGCCGGAACCGAGAATAATCACTCGCGAATGACGGACTTCAGACATGACCTGCTCCTGTTGACCGGCCCGGAACACCTGGCGCGGAACGCCGGATTGCCGGCTGGAATAAAAAAGAACGGTTGAAAGCACTTGGGGAAGGCTTGAACACGACCGTCCTGTAAAAAGATTGGGTGCAGCGTATCGAGGGGGCGAAGATTAAGGAAATACGGATTAACAATCCAGCTCATAGGTGGTCTCTATGCAATCTGCCCGACGATATCGACGTCTTTGTTACAGTGAATGTCGATACCGCCACCGCGCTTTCGCATGTGTAGCAAAGCCGGTAAGGTCGGCGCGTTTTCCCTCTGCCCGGAGCACCTTATGCCCGCCCCTGTTCTGTCCGGCCCGCAATACCTGCGCGAAGGCCTCAAGCTGGTGCTGAGCCCCAGCCTGCGTTTGTTTGTGTTGTTGCCGCTGGCGATCAACCTGGTGCTGTTCGTCGGATTGATCTACCTGGCCGGCCATCAATTCAGCCTGTGGGTCGACACGCTGATGCCGTCCCTGCCCGACTGGCTGAGTTTTCTCAGCTACATCCTCTGGCCGCTGTTCGTAGTCCTCGTCGTGCTGATGGTGTTCTTCACCTTCACCATGCTCGCCAACGTCATTGCCGCGCCATTCAACGGCTTCCTCGCGGAGAAAGTCGAAGTGGTTGTGCGCGGCACCGATGATTTTCCGGCCTTCAGCTGGGGCGAACTGATTGCGATGATCCCGCGCACCCTGGCCCGGGAAATGCGCAAGCTTGGCTACTTCCTGCCGCGGGCGATCGGGCTGTTCATCCTCTCGTTCATCCCGGTGGTGAACATTATCGCCGCACCGCTGTGGCTGTTGTTCGGGGTGTGGATGATGGCGATCCAGTACATCGACTACCCGGCGGACAACCACAAGCTGGGCTGGAACGAAATGCTTGGCTGGCTGCGCGAGAAGCGCTGGCAGAGCATGAGTTTTGGCGGGATTGTTTATCTGGTGTTGCTGATTCCGGTGGTCAACATCCTGATGATGCCGGCGGCAGTGGCCGGGGCGACGTTGTTCTGGGTGCGTGAGCGCGGCGCGGAAAACCTGGTGACCCAGCGCTGAGTCACCACCACCGGCACCCCGGTCACAAATCCATCATCCCGACGTCACACTGACGACATGGCCCCAGCCGACACTGGGGTCATGACGACAGCTCTGCATATCACCCTGATCACCGAAACCTTCCCTCCGGAAATCAACGGCGTGGCCAATACCCTGGGTCGCTTGTGCGACGGTTTGCGCGCGCGCGGGCATCAGGTGGAACTGGTGCGACCACGCCAGGGCTGCGACCAGCAGTTGGGCAGCGACGATGAATTGCTGCTGTGCCGCGGCTGGCCGCTACCGGGCTATCCCGGTCTGCAATGGGGTCAGTCATCGATGCACAAGCTGCTGCGGCGCTGGACGCGTCACCGCCCGGACGTGCTCTACATTGCCACCGAGGGCCCGCTGGGCCTGTCGGCCTTGCGTGCAGCACGGCGTCTGGGGATTTCCGTGGTCAGCGGTTTCCACACCAATTTCCAGCAGTACTCCAACCAGTACGGCCTTGGTTTGCTCACGCGCCTGCTGACTCACTACCTGCGCTGGTTCCACAACCGCTCGACCATGACCCTGGTGCCGAGCGTCAGTCAGCGCATGGAGCTGGAACGACGGCATTTCGAACGACTGGCGTTGCTCTCCCGAGGGGTCGACAGTGAGTTGTTTCACCCGGCCAAACGATTAAGTGCCCTGCGTGAGCAATGGGGACTGACCGAGGAAGACATCGCCGTCATTCACGTCGGACGCCTGGCCCCGGAAAAGAATCTTGGCTTGCTCAAACGCACCTTCAATACCCTCAAGGCGAGTTATCCCCGGCGCACTCTGAAACTGATCGTGGTCGGCGACGGCCCGCAACGCCAGGAACTGCAAAACGAAATGCCCGAGGCGATTTTCTGCGGCACCCAGCGGGGTGAAGCCTTGGCATGTCACTACGCGTCGGGGGACGTGTTTCTGTTTCCGAGCCTGACTGAAACCTTCGGCAATGTGGTGCTTGAAGCTCTGGCATCGGGGCTCGGCGTGGTGGCCTATGATCAGGCAGCGGCGGCCCAGCATATTCGTCATGGCTACAACGGTGTGCTGGCGATGCCGGGGGATGAAGAAGCGTTCTGCGATGCAGCGGCATGGCTGCTGGAGGACAGGGAGGCCTTGCGCAATGTACGGCTCAATGCACGCCAGCATGCCAGTCGCCAAGGCTGGGCGACGATCATCGAACAGTTCGAGGGACAATTGCGCGGGGCCTGTGCCCGGGAGATGGTGCTGCCGAATGCACCGATTGTTCCCTGACTTCCGGTGGCCTTGAGTCAGCCATCGCGAGCAGGCTCGCTCCCACATTGGTTCTGTGTCGTACACAAATCCCCTGTGGGAGCGAGCCTGCTCGCGAAGGCGGCAGTAGGGTCGCCGCTTAAACCAGCGTCATCAACGCCTCACGGCTGAACGGCAGGATGTCGTCCTCACGACCATCGCGCACTTTCTGTGCCCAGTCCGGGTCCACCAGCAACGCACGACCGACCGCCACCAGGTCGAACTCGTCGTTGTTCAGGCGCTCCAGCAGTTTTTCCAGGCTGGCCGGTTGTGCCACCTTGTCGGTGTTGACCATGAACTGCAGGAACTCGCCGTCCAGGCCGACGCTGCCCACGGTGATGGTCGGCTTGCCGGTGAGTTGGCGGGTCCAGCCAGCCAGGTTCAGCTCGGAACCGTCGAACTCCGGCTCCCAGAAGCGGCGGGTCGAGCAGTGAAAAATATCCACGCCGGCATCGGCCAACGGCTTGAGGAACTCGCCCAGCGCCTCCGGGGTTTGCACCAAGCGCGCGGTGTAGTCCTGTTGCTTCCACTGGGAGAAGCGGAAGATGATCGGGAAACCTTCACCGACCGCGGCACGCACGGCCTGAATCAATTCAATGGCGAAGCGCGAACGGTTGGCCAGGCTGCCGCCGTATTCGTCGGTACGCTGGTTGCTGCCTTCCCAGAAGAACTGGTCGACCAGGTAACCGTGGGCGCCGTGGATTTCCACGCCGTCCATGCCGATGCTCTGGGCGTCCCTGGCAGCCTGGGCGAACGCGGCGATCACGTCCTGGATATCCTGTTGGGTCATGCCGTGCACAACGACCTGGCCGTCCTTGATTTTTTCCGACGGGCCATAGCCCGGTACGCTGGCGTCCGGCTCGGTGCCGATACGACGTACGCTGCCCACATGCCACAACTGCGGAACGATCTTGCCGCCTTCGGCGTGAACGGCGTCGACGACTTTCTTCCAGCCGGCCAGCGCCGCTTCACCATAGAAGTGCGGAACGTTCGGGTAGCCGTTGGACGCCTTGTGACCGACGGTGGTGCCTTCGGTGATGATGAGGCCAACGCCCGCAGCGGCGCGGCGACGATAGTATTCGATCACTTTGGAGTTCGGCACGCCGCCCGGAGAAAACGAGCGGGTCATCGGCGCCATGACGACGCGGGTCGGCAGTTCGAGGGTGCCGAGGTGGAACGGTTTGAACAGGGCTTTGACGGGCATGGGACGCTCCACAGGGAATGACTTTATGACGGCGATAATATGGAGGTTCGCGCGTACTGAACAGCACTATTGATTTAGGTGATGTAGGAGCGAGCTTGCTCGCGATGGTGGTCAACGATAACGCTGGCGGTCTGATGCCCCGCGGTGTTCCTGTAACCATCGCGAGCGAGCTCGCTCCTACAGAGGGAGAGGAGAATTTCAGCGAAGCGCTTTTTCAATCGCGTGAACGATGGTCGGATCATCCGGCGCCGTGCGTGGCGAGAATCTCGCCAGTACGCGGCCATCCTTGCCGAGCAGGAACTTCTCGAAGTTCCAGGTGATATCGCCGGGGAATTCCGCGCCCTCGCCCGCCAGCAAGCGGTACAACTGATGACGGTCATGCCCGTTGACTTCCAGCTTGCTGGACAACGGAAAGGTCACGCCATAGTTGAGGCTGCAGAAATCCTTGATCTCCTGCTCGCTCCCCGGTTCCTGTCCGGCAAACTGGTTGCACGGCAAGCCCAGCACACTGAAGCCTTTGCCCTTGTATTGCTGGTAGAGGTTTTCCAGCGCCGCGTACTGCGGGGTCAGGCCGCATTTGGAGGCGACGTTGACCACCAGTACGACTTGGCCTTTGAAAGGCGCCAGAGGTAGCTCCTGTCCATCCAGGGCTGTCAATTTAAGGTCGTGAAAAGCACTCATGGCGTACTCCAGATTCCCGTGTTCTTCTCGAAACAGCCACTTGGCGGTGTCATCAGGGACAGCCGCAGACTAAAAAGGCGCCCTCGGGGCGCCTCTCCAGTTATCTGAGCTTAGCGCAGAAATCAGTGGTGATGGCCGCCTTCGCCATGGACGTGGCCATGAGCGATTTCTTCCTGGCTGGCGTCACGGATGGCAACGATCTTGACCTGGAAATTCAGGCGCTGACCGGCCAACGGGTGGTTGCCGTCAACGGTCACGTCGTCGCCGTCCAGATCACGGATGGTCACGATCTGCATCTGGCCGTCCGGAGCGGAAGCGTGGAACTGCATGCCCACTTCCAGCTCGTCGACGCCTTCGAACATGCTGCGGCTCAGGGTGCTGACCAGTTCGGCAGCGTATTCGCCGTAAGCGTCTTCCGGTTCAACGGCTACGGTCAGCTCGTCGCCGACAGTCTTGCCTTCCAGAGCCTTTTCCAGGCCCGGGATGATGTTGCCTGCGCCTTGCAGGTAGACCAGCGGCGCGCCGCCGGCGGAGCTGTCGATGACCTCACCAGCGTCGTTGGTCAGGGTATAGTCGATGGAGACAGCCTTATTGGCGGCGATCAGCATGGGGCGAGACCTTTTGCATAAGAAGATTGAAAGGCCAAGTTTAGCGAAGCAATCGACCGAAAGCGAACACAACCCGGACAAACGGGATTCGACGGTCACAGGCTTCCATCAGGACGAGGACGGCCACTGGGTGGCCGAGCTTTCCTGCGGCCACACCCAACACCTGCGGCACCAGCCGCCCTGGCAATCCCGCGCCTGGGTCATGGACCCTGTGCTGCGCCAGGAAAAAATAGGCCAGCCCTTTGATTGCGGTTGGTGCGCACAAGGCACGGTTAGCGATAACCTTGGCGACTGAATTTCGGTAATCGACCAGCCATAGGTCGTGACCATTGCCATGCACCTTCCAGAGAATCCGCATGCAAACTTTTTTTATCGCGCCCACCGATTTTGGTGTGGGTCTGACCTCCATCAGCCTCGGGCTGGTACGCACCCTTGAGCGCGCCGGGCTCAAGGTCGGCTTTTTCAAACCGATTGCCCAGCCGCATCCGGGCGACACGGGCCCGGAACGTTCCACCGAGCTGGTGGCGCGCACCCACGGCTTGAAACCGCCTCAGCCACTGGGCCTGGCGCATGTCGAGCGCATGCTCGGCGACGGCCAGCTCGATGAGTTGCTCGAAGAAATCATCACCCTGTATCAGCAGGCGGCCATCGGCAAGGACGTGCTGATCGTCGAAGGCATGGTGCCGACCCGCAGCGCCAGTTACGCCGCGCGGGTCAACCTGCACCTGGCCAAGAGCCTCGACGCCGAGGTGATCCTGGTTTCGGCACCGGAAAACGAAGTGCTGACCGAGCTCTCCGGTCGCGTCGAGTTGCAGGCGCAATTGTTCGGCGGCCCGAAAGACCCGAAAGTCCTCGGTGTGATCCTCAACAAGGTCAAGACCGAGGAAAGCATGGAAGCCTTCGCCACGCGCCTGAAGGAGCATTCACCGTTGCTGCGCAGTGGTGATTTCCGCTTGCTCGGCTGCATTCCGTTCCAGCCGGAACTGAACGCCCCGCGCACCCGCGACGTCGCCGACCTGATGGGCGCGCAAGTGCTCAACGCCGGTGACTATGAAACCCGGCGCATGACCAAAATCATCATTTGCGCCCGCACCATGCGCAACACCGTGGAGTTGCTCAAGCCCGGCGTGCTGGTGGTGACCCCCGGCGATCGCGACGACATCATCCTCGCCGTCAGCCTCGCGGCCTTGAACGGCGTGCCGCTCGCCGGCCTGCTGCTGACCAGCGACACCCTGCCCGACCCGCGCATCATGGACCTGTGCCGCGGCGCCCTGCAGGCCGGGCTGCCGGTGCTGTCGGTGAGTACCGGCTCTTACGACACCGCCAACCTGCTCAATGGCCTGAACAAGGAAATCCCCATCGACGACCGCGAGCGCGCCGAAATCATCACCGATTTCATCGCTGGCCATCTCGATGCCAACTGGTTGCACCAGCGCTGCGGTACACCGCGCGAGATGCGCCTGTCGCCAGCGGTGTTCCGCTATCAATTGATCCAGCGCGCCCAGGCGGCCAACAAGCGCATCGTGCTGCCCGAAGGCAGCGAGCCGCTGACCGTGCAGGCCGCGGCGATCTGCCAGGCCCGAGGCATCGCACGTTGCGTGCTGCTGGCCAAGCCCGAGGACGTGCAGGCCGTCGCCCGCGCCCAGGGCATCGAGTTGCCGCCCGGCCTGGAAATCATCGATCCGGATTTGATCCGCGAGCACTACGTCGAACCAATGGTCGCGCTGCGCAAAAGCAAAAGCCTCAATGCGCCGATGGCCGAGCAGCAACTGGAAGACACCGTGGTGATCGGCACCATGATGCTGGCCCTGGATGAAGTCGACGGGCTCGTATCGGGCGTGATCAACACCACCGCCAACACCATCCGCCCGGCCCTGCAGCTGATTAAAACGGCGCCCGGCTGCACCCTGGTGTCTTCGGTGTTCTTCATGCTGTTCCCCGAAGAAGTGCTGGTCTACGGCGACTGCGTGATGAACCCGCACCCGAGCGCCAGCGAACTGGCCGAGATCGCCCTGCAAAGCGCCGACTCGGCCGCCGCATTTGGCATCACGCCACGGGTGGCGATGATCAGCTACTCCAGCGGCGAATCGGCCAGCGGCGAGGAAGTCGAGAAGGTCCGCGAGGCCACCCTGCTCGCCCACGAACAGCAGCACTCGCTGCTGATCGACGGCCCCTTGCAGTACGATGCCGCGGCCAACGAAAGCGTCGCCCGGCAGCTGGCGCCGAACAGCCAGGTGGCCGGTCGTGCCACGGTGTATGTGTTCCCCGATCTCAACACCGGCAACACCACCCACAAAGCCGTACAGCGCAGCGCCGACTGCGTCAGCCTCGGGCCGATGCTGCAAGGCCTGCGCAAACCGGTGAACGATTTGCCGCGCGGCGCGCAGGTCGACGACATCGTCTACACCATCGCCCTGACCGCGATTCAAGCCGCCAACCGACCTATGGATGTGTAAATGCTGGACTTCCTACCTGCTCCGCTGCGGGGCGTGATCGCCTCGCTGCTATTGGCACTGAACACGATTCTGCTCTGCTCGTTCCTGTTCTGCGTGGCGCTCATCAAGGTACTGCCGTTCGCCCTCACCCAGCGCCTCGCGGGCTGGCTGATGAGCCACACCCACGAAGCCTGGATCAGCCTCAACAAAGGCTGGATGAACCTGGTGCGCCGCACGCGCTGGCACATCAGCGGCCTGCAAGGCCTCGACTATCAGCACTCCTACCTGATCACCAGCAACCACCAGAGCTGGGTCGACATCCTGGTACTGCAATACGTGCTCAACCGACGCATCCAACCGTTGAAGTTCTTTCTCAAGCAGGAGCTGATCTGGGTCCCGGTGATTGGTCTGGCCTGGTGGGCGCTGGGCTTTCCGTTCATGAAGCGCTACTCCAAGGCCTATCTGGAGAAGCACCCGGAGAAAAAAGGCAAGGACCTGGAAACCACCCGCAAGACCTGCGCGAAATTCCGCGACAACCCGGTGGGAATCTTCAACTTCGTCGAAGGCACCCGCTTCACCGAGGGCAAGCATGCCCAGCAGAAATCGCCTTTCAAGTACCTGCTCAAGCCCAAGGCCGGTGGCATTGCCTTTGTGCTGGATGCGATGGGTGAGCAACTGGAGTCCATCGTCAACGTGACCATCCACTACCCCGCCGGGCGCCCTGGTTTCTGGGACTTGTTGTGCGGGAATATTGCAGACGTGGTGGTGCACTTTGAAGAGCTGAAGATTCCACCACAGTTCATCGGCAAGAACTACGATCAGGATGGTGAGTACCGATTGCAGTTCCAGGGCTGGATCAATCAGATGTGGCAGGACAAGGATGCGTTGCTTGCGCAGATGCACCGCGAGTTCCCTGACCGCCGCTGAACCAATGTGGGAGCGGGCTTGCTCGCGAATACGGACTAACATTCAACATAGATGCTGACTGACCCACCGTTTTCGCGAGCCCGCTCCCACAGGGGTCGACTCGTACATAAAGCTCGCGACAGAACAGACACAAAAAAGCCCACAGACAATCACTTGCCTGCGGGCTTTTTCTTGCAGCTAAGAGCTTGCCGCTGCTCTTACCTAAACATGATTTCCGATCCGGCCGACCTTTACCTGCAATAAAAAAATGCCAACAAGGCCTAACAAACGGAAGTCCCTCATAACTTGGCCAGTTGTATCTCCAAACTGAGCCCTTGAGCTGAAGATTTATACATTCCTCTTCACCTCGAGTTAAAAACTCGTCAATTAAAAATACCCCACCATCAATCTTATTTATTTTCACAAGCCATCCTTTTCGCTGCAACTCTATTCCAAACACCAGTCAAAAAAATAATATAGATGAAATACAATGACGAAATAAACATCAAAGAAAGTATAAAATAATTATCAACATTGACTGAAGTGACCCAGCGCAATATATCTTGACGACTTATCAACAAGCCATAATTATCATCATATACTCCCCAAACAAATTTTTTACTTCGATCAGAATCTACCGCCACCCACAGCTTTTGCGGCTTATCAAAGTTCGCGTACACAATATCGCGACTCGAAGCCTCAATGATATATTTATAAGCAGCGTCACCAGCCCCAACCCTCAGATACAAAAAAGATGTTGTCTTTGAAGCTTGCGAAAGCCCTCTATATACAAAAGCCTCTTTCATAACTAATTTATCAGGAACCGGAGGAACATCTATCAACTTACTATAAATATAAATAGAAAAAACAACATACAACAACAACACGATTGCACAAAAAAACGACCTCAAAAACACTAGAAACATAACCAACCGGAACTGGGAAAAATTTATTTCGCACACCTTGATCCTCGAGCGCAAGCTTACTTCTTAAGCCACCACCTACTTCCTTGCAATTGCTTCACTTGATACAAGCTGTGCGAGAACACTTCTACGCTGCTACAAACACTATTCTCATTTACAAAACAATTAAACTTCACAACTTCCGACTTTTTTGTAGTCCATTTCCGATCAAGGATTCTGGCTATTCCTTCTGACGTTAGATTTTCAGAGGTCTCCTGATTCTGGAACCTGCTGTGTGGATGCGTGAAAGACGCGCTGGTGCGTTTTCAGCAGCTGAACATTCCACCGCAGTTCATCGGCAAGAACTACGACCAGGATGGTGAGTACCGATTGCAGTTCCAGGGCTGGATCAATCAGATGTGGCAGGACAAGGATGCGTTGCTGGAACAGATGCATCAGGAGTATCCGGCAAAGTCTTGAGGTGCCTGTACTGGCCTCTTCGCTGGCAAGCCAGCTCCCACAGGGACCGTGTCGTTCACAAAATTTTCGAACGCCCTCAAAACTGTGGGAGCTGGCTTGCCAGCGATGGCGATTTCAAGGCACAAAAAAACCCGCCGATGATCACTCATCGGCGGGTTTTTCATTTCCGGCTAGCGCTTAAATTGCACCACGCTCGCGCAGCAGCCCCAGCACTTGCTTGACGCCTTCCTCCAGCGACACGGACTGGGTGTCGATCACCAGGTCGGCATCCAGCGGCACGTCGTACGGGAAGGACTCACCCGGGATGTTATCCCCGGCCGCCGCGTACAGGCCCTGTGGATCACGCTCGGCGCAGACGGTCGGCGAAGCCTGGACGTAGACCGTCAGCAGACGTTCCTTGCCAATCAGTTCCCGGGCCTGTTCACGACCTTCGGCACTCGGCGCAACGAATGCCGCCAGGGTCAGCAGACCGGCTTCGTTGAACTGACGCGCAACGTGCGCGGCACGACGCCAGTTTTCGGTACGACCGGCGCGATCCTGTGGCAGACCTTTGTTCAGGTCGTGACGCAGGTTCTGGCCATCGAGTACGTACACCGCACGACCAAGGTCGAACAGCTTGCGTTCAACCGCATACGCCAGGGTGCTCTTGCCCGCGCCCGACAAGCCGCTGAACAACACGGTGGCCGGTTGCTGGCCGAAGCGCTGGGCGCGCTCTTCGGTGGCGACGTGGGCCAGCTTGCCGTGGTGGGTGCTGGTGCCATGGGCCAACGGCTGGGCGACGATCATGCCCGCGCCGACGGTGCCGTTGGTCAAGCGGTCGATGATGATGAAGGCGCCGGTGGTGCGGTTGCTGTCGTAACCATCGAGGGCAATCGGCGCGTCGAGCGCGATCTTGACCTTGCCGATTTCGTTCAACTGCAACGCGCTGGCCGGACCTTCTTCCAGGGTGTTCACGTCGACCTTGTTGACGATGCTGGCGATGGAGCCCGGCACGTAACTGGTGGCGCGTTTGATGTCGTATTTCTTGCCCGGCAGCATCGGCTCTTCAGCCATCCACACCAGCATGGCTTCGAAGCTGTCGGTCACCGGCGGCACGTTGTCGGCGTGAACCAACAGGTCGCCACGGGAGATGTCGATTTCGTCTTCCATGGTCAGCGTGACTGCCTGACCTGGACCTGCGTGTTCCAGTTCACCTTCGAAGGTGACGATGGACTTCACGCGGCTGCTCTTGCCCGACGGCAGCACCACGACTTCGTCGCCTTTCTTGACGATGCCGCTGGCCAGCGTACCGGCGAAGCCACGGAAGTTCAGGTTCGGACGGTTGACGTACTGCACCGGGAAACGCAGGTCGGTGAAGTTGCGATCGCCCGCCACTTCCACGGTCTCGAGGATTTCCATCAGCGACTGGCCGGTGTACCACGGCGAGCGCTCGGACTTGTTCACCACGTTGTCGCCCTTCAGTGCCGACATCGGCACGAAGTGCATGCTGGTGGGCTTCATCTTCAGGCCTTCGGCGAACTGCAGGTAGTCGGCCTTGATCGACTCGAACACGCCTTGGTCGAAGTCCTTGAGGTCCATCTTGTTGATGGCCACGACTATGTGCTTGATGCCCAGCAACGAGGCGATGAAGCTGTGGCGACGGGTCTGGGTCTGCACGCCGTAGCGGGCGTCGACCAGGATGATCGCCAGGTCACAGGTGGACGCACCGGTGGCCATGTTGCGGGTGTACTGCTCATGGCCGGGGGTGTCGGCGATGATGAATTTGCGCTTGGCGGTGGAGAAATAGCGGTACGCGACATCGATGGTGATGCCTTGTTCACGCTCGGCCTGCAGGCCGTCTACCAGCAACGCCAGGTCGATGTCTTCGCCGGTGGTGCCGACTTTTTTCGAGTCGCGGGTGATTGCTTCCAGGTGATCTTCGTAGATCATCTTGGAATCGTGCAGCAGGCGCCCGATCAGGGTGCTCTTGCCGTCGTCGACGTTACCGCAGGTCAAAAAGCGCAGCAGCTCTTTACGTTCGTGCTGGCCCAGGTAGGCGAGGATGTCCTCGCTGATCAAATCAGATTGGTGGCTCATTGCATTCAAGCTCCAAGCTGTAAGCTTCAAGCGGCAAGCTTGTCGGCGTACAGCTAGTCAGAAATTTTGTCGATCAACCCGCACAGCATTTTTGAAAGCTCGCGAGTTTCCATAATCCAATTTTCAGCCAGCGGGTCTGCGATGTAAGCAATGTCTCGAGCGATGATGATCTGCGTGCGTAGCTCCGCATTGGAGGCCTTTGCAATCCAGAGAAATCGAACTTTTTCTCTGTTGCTTCGCCGCTCCATGCCTTCAGCAATATTGGAAGGCACCGAAAGTGCGGAGCGGGTAATTTGATCTTTGAAACCAAAATCCCCACATCGCGCAAATTCTCTATAGATTCCCACCGCTAAATACTTGCTACGCTGCCAAACAATCAGCTTCTCGAAATCCATTACGAGTCATCCGATGACGGCTCGCAACAACCGGCTGCAAGCACCAAACTGCAACGTTACGCATACCGCCTTTAACTTGCAGCTTGCCGCTTGTAACTCGAAGCTTAAAAATACCCTTGACGTTTTTTGTCTTCCATCGAGCCTGCGCCATCGTGGTCGATGACACGGCCCTGGCGCTCGGAAGTTCGCGTCAGGAGCATTTCCTGAATGATGTCCGTGAGGCTTTCGGCCTCGGACTCCACCGCGCCCGTCAACGGGTAGCAACCAAGGGTACGGAAACGCACTTTCTTTTTGACGATACGCGCTTTGTCTTCATCGCTCAGGTGCTCGAGGATGCGCTCGTCGTCGATCATGATCAGCGTGCCGTTCTTCTCGATGACTTCACGCTCGGCGGCGAAGTACAGCGGAACGATCGGGATGCCTTCAAGGTAGATGTACTGCCAGATGTCCAGTTCGGTCCAGTTCGACAGCGGGAAGACGCGGATCGACTCGCCCTTGTTGACCTTGCCGTTGTAGACGTTCCACAGCTCGGGACGCTGGTTCTTCGGGTCCCAGCGGTGCTTGCTGTCGCGGAACGAGTACACGCGCTCCTTGGCGCGGGATTTCTCTTCATCGCGACGGGCGCCGCCGAACGCCGCGTCGAAACCATGCTTGTCGAGTGCCTGCTTGAGGCCCTCGGTCTTCATGATGTCGGTGTGCTTGGCGCTGCCGTGGGTGAACGGATTGATGTTCTGCGCCACGCCGTCCGGGTTGACGTGGGTGATCAGGTCGAGGCCCAGCTCCGCGACCATCTTGTCTCGGAAGGCGTACATCTCCTGGAATTTCCAGCGAGTGTCGACGTGCATCACCGGAAACGGCAGCTTGCCCGGGAAGAACGCCTTGCGTGCCAGATGCAGCATCACGGCGGAGTCTTTACCGATGGAGTACAGCATCACCGGGTTGTCGAACTCGGCGGCCACCTCGCGGATGATGTGGATGCTTTCCGCCTCCAGCTGTTTCAGATGCGTCAGTTTGTCGACCATGGCTACTCACGAAAGCTTTCTTATGAACGGCCAGCGGGCCGTGTTCGAGCGGGGATCCTAGCACAGCGACCTCTTCTAATCAGGACGCCAACTAGATCGAAAGAGCATATGAATATGCCCCGCTGTTTGGGCACATCGCCCCCCCCCCTGTAGGAGCGAGCTTGCTCGCGATGAACCTGAGACCACCGCGGGGTGTCAGGCTTCCAGCGTTATCGTTGACGACCATCGCGAGCAAGCTCGCTCCTACAGGGGGTCCCGGATTCAGATCGGATTGGGGCAATCGATGAAGATGTGCTCCAGCGCAAAGCGCCGCGCCAGATAATCCCCCAGCGCCTGAACGCCGTAGCGCTCGGTCGCATGGTGACCGGCGGCGATGAAGCTGATGTCGTTTTCCCGTGCACTGTGGAAGGTCTGCTCGGAAGCCTCGCCGCTGAGGTACAAGTCGACGCCGGCCGAAATGGCCTGATCGATGTATCCCTGGCCGCCACCGGTGCACCAGCCGACGCGGCGGATCATGGCGCTGCCTTCGATCAACAGTGGCTCACGACCCATGACTTCCTGCACGCGGCGGGCGAAATCCCGGGGCATCATCGGTTCATTCAACGAGCCGACCAAACCGACTATCTTCAGGTTATCCGGGTCCAGCGGACCTTCGACGGTGATGTCGAGCTGCCGCGCGAGCTGCACGTTATTGCCGACGTCCGGGTGCAGATCCAGCGGCAGGTGATAGGCCAAGAGGCTGATATCGTGCTTGAGCAGGGTCTTCAAGCGGCGCTGCTTCATCCCGGTGACACATGGGTTTTCGCCCTTCCAGAAATAGCCGTGGTGCACCAGCACCAGATCGGCATTGGCCTCTACCGCGGCATCCAGCAACGCCTGGCTGGCAGTGACGCCACTGACAATGCGCATCACTTGCGGACGGCCTTCGACTTGCAAGCCATTGGGGCAGTAATCGGCGATTTTCGCGCTGTTGAGGTAACGGTCGGCTTCTTCGACCAGGGTGCTCAGGGCGACGGCCATGAAAGACTCCTAAATATCCCGTTCAGAGGCGCGTGCGGCCTCGTATAATGCGCGTCATTATGAGCGGTCTCATACCGCCTGCAACTCTCTCAGGAACTGCTTAATGCTCAAGGCGCTGCGTTTTTCCGGCTGGCCGCTGTTGGCCGGCGTGCTTGTCGCTCTTTTGATAATCCAGCGTTACCCGCAGTGGGTCGGGCTCCCGAGCCTCGACGTCAATCTGCAACAAGCGCCGCAAACCACCAGCATGCAACAGGGCCCGGTGTCTTACGCCGACGCGGTCACCACTGCGGCGCCGTCGGTGGTGAACCTGTACACCACCAAAGTCATCAACAAACCCAACCATCCGTTGTTCGAAGATCCGCAGTTCCGCCGTTTCTTCGGCGATAACTCGCCCAAGCAGAAACGCATGGAATCTAGCCTCGGTTCCGGCGTGATCATGAGCCCGGAAGGCTACATCCTGACCAACAACCACGTGACCAGCGGCGCCGACCAGATCGTCGTGGCGCTCAAGGACGGCCGCGAAACCCTGGCCCGGGTGATCGGCAGCGACCCGGAGACTGACCTCGCGGTGCTGAAAATCGACCTGAAAAACCTGCCGTCGATCACCGTCGGGCGCTCAGACAACCTCCGCATCGGCGACGTGGCGCTGGCCATCGGCAACCCGTTCGGCGTCGGCCAGACCGTGACCATGGGCATCATCAGTGCCACCGGGCGCAATCAACTGGGTCTGAACAACTACGAAGATTTCATCCAGACCGATGCCGCGATCAACCCCGGCAACTCGGGCGGTGCACTGGTGGACGCCATTGGCAACCTGACCGGCATCAACACGGCGATCTTCTCCAAGTCCGGCGGCTCCCAGGGCATCGGTTTCGCGATCCCGGTAAAGCTGGCGATGGAAGTGATGAAGTCGATCATCGAGCACGGCCAGGTGATTCGTGGCTGGCTGGGTATCGAAGTGCAACCGTTGACCCAGGAACTGGCCGAATCCTTCGGCTTGTCCGGGCGTCCGGGCATTGTCGTGGCGGGGATTTTCCGCGATGGTCCGGCACAGAAGGCCGGCCTGCAACTGGGTGACGTGATTCTTGCCATCGATGGCGAACCGGCCGGGGACGGCCGTCGCTCGATGAATCAGGTGGCGCGAATCAAGCCGACCGACAAGGTCACGATCCAGGTGATGCGCAACGGCAAGGAACTCAAGCTGACCGCGGAAATCGGTTTGCGTCCGCCGCCGGCACCGGTCAAAGAGAAAGAAGAAGAGTAAGCGGCCCCCAAAAACCAATGTGGGAGCGGGCTTGCTCGCGAAGGCGGTGTGTCAGTCGACGCAGAAGTTAACTGACACACCGCCTTCGCG
>NZ_JBYSYZ010000047.1:14268-43162 GCF_058783925.1 Pseudomonas sp. FW305-70 | reverse complement strand
AGCTCGCTCCTACAGGTACCGCTTTTGTAGGAGCGAGCTTGCTCGCGATGAGCCAGAGAGCTCCGCGGGGTGTCAGATTGGGCGCGTTATCGTTGACGACCATCGCGGGCGAGCTCGCTCCCACAGGCACCGCTTTTGTAGGAGCGAGCTTGCTCGCGATGAGCCAGAGAGCGCCGCGGGGTGTCAGATTTGGCGCGTTATCGTTGACGACCATCGCGAGCTCGCTCCTACAGGTACCGCTTTTGTAGGAGCGAGCTTGCTCGCGATCAGCCAGAGAGCTCCGCGGGGTGCCAGATTGGGCGCGTTATCGTTGACGACCATCGCGAGCAGGCTCGCTCCTACAGGTACCGCTTTGTAGGAGCGAGCTTGCTCGCGATGAGCCAGAGAACACCTCGGGGTGTCAGATTGGGCGCGTTATCGTTGACGACCATCGCGAGCGAGCTCGCTCCCACAGGTGCCGCGGTGGTATTGGGTTTGACGGGTATTCACGACATTTTGTGTGGGCTTGTTACTACCATCGTCGAATGGTTCTATAGGCCCGGCCCGGCTACAACAGGGTCATACAAAAACAACTATTCCACCGAGGTAAGAAAGATGAGTGCGGCTTCCCTGTATCCCGTTCGTCCCGAGGTTCTGGCCAACACCCTGACCGACGAGGCGACCTACAAGGCCATGTACCAGCAGTCGGTCGTCAACCCCGACGGCTTCTGGCGCGAGCAAGCCAAGCGCCTCGACTGGATCAAGCCGTTCACCACGGTGAAGCAGACCTCCTTCGACGATCACCATGTCGACATCAAGTGGTTCGCCGACGGCACCCTGAACGTGTCCTACAACTGCCTCGACCGTCATCTGGCCGAGCGCGGCGATCAGGTCGCGATCATCTGGGAAGGCGATGACCCTGCCGAAAGCCGCAACATCACTTACCGCGAGCTGCACGAGCAGGTCTGCAAGTTCGCCAACGCCCTGCGCGGCCAGGACGTGCACCGCGGCGACGTGGTGACGATCTACATGCCGATGATCCCCGAAGCCGTGGTCGCCATGCTGGCCTGTACCCGGATCGGCGCGATCCACTCGGTGGTGTTCGGCGGGTTCTCGCCGGAAGCCCTGGCCGGTCGCATCATCGACTGCAAATCCAAAGTGGTGATCACCGCCGACGAAGGCATTCGTGCCGGCAAGAAGATCCCGCTCAAGGCCAACGTCGACGACGCCCTGACCAACCCGGAAACCAGCAGCATCCAGAAAGTCATCGTGTGCAAGCGCACCGGTGGCGACATCAAGTGGAACCAGCACCGCGACATCTGGTTCGAGGACCTGATGAAAGTGGCCGGCACCGTGTGCGCGCCCAAAGAAATGGGCGCCGAAGAGGCGCTGTTCATCCTCTACACCTCGGGCTCCACCGGCAAGCCGAAGGGCGTGCAGCACACCACCGGCGGCTACCTGCTGTACGCCGCCATGACCCACGAGCGCGTGTTCGACTACCGTCCGGGCGAGATCTACTGGTGCACCGCCGACGTCGGCTGGGTCACCGGCCACAGCTACATCGTCTACGGCCCGCTGGCCAACGGCGCGACCACCCTGCTGTTCGAAGGCGTGCCGAACTACCCGGACATCACCCGGGTGGCGAAGATCGTCGACAAGCACCAGGTCAACATCCTCTACACGGCACCGACCGCGATCCGCGCCATGATGGCCTCGGGCACCGCCGCGGTTGAAGGCGCCGATGGCAGCAGCCTGCGCCTGTTGGGTTCGGTGGGCGAGCCGATCAACCCGGAAGCCTGGGACTGGTACTACAAGAACGTCGGCAAGTCCCGTTGCCCGATCGTCGACACCTGGTGGCAGACCGAAACCGGCGGCAACATGATGAGCCCGCTGCCGGGCGCCCATGCCCTCAAGCCGGGTTCGGCGGCGCGTCCGTTCTTCGGCGTGGTACCGGCCCTGGTGGACAACCTGGGCAACATCATCGAAGGCGAGGCCGAGGGCAACCTGGTGATTCTCGATTCGTGGCCAGGTCAGGCGCGTACGCTGTATGGCGACCACGACCGCTTCGTCGACACCTACTTCAAGACCTTCCGCGGCATGTACTTCACCGGTGACGGCGCCCGTCGCGATGCCGATGGCTACTACTGGATCACCGGCCGGGTGGACGACGTGCTCAACGTCTCCGGGCACCGCATGGGCACCGCCGAGATCGAAAGCGCGATGGTCGCGCACCCGAAAGTCGCCGAAGCGGCGGTGGTCGGTGTGCCGCACGACATCAAGGGACAGGGTATTTATGTCTACGTCACCCTGAAAAACGGCGAGGAGCCGAACGAGCAACTGCGCCTGGAGCTGAAGAACTGGGTGCGCAAGGAGATCGGGCCGATTGCCTCGCCGGATGTGATCCAGTGGGCGCCGGGGCTGCCGAAGACTCGCTCGGGCAAGATCATGCGGCGGATTCTGCGCAAGATTGCTACCGCTGAATATGATGGGTTGGGGGATATCTCCACCCTGGCGGATCCGAGTGTGGTGCAGCATTTGATTGATACGCACAAGACGATGAATGTTGCGTAAGCGGCGATCTTGAGTCATTGAGCCCTGTCAGGTGTTGAGCCTGGTGGGGCTTTTTTGTGCCTGAAGTATTTGTGTCGAATTTGCTCGCGAAGGCAGTTTGTCAGGCAATACAGCAACATCAGCCAATAATTATCGGGTTTCTCTGTCGGCGTTTTCCTACTGTTACCCGAGATCTTTCAGGTTACTGAATGTGTAACCGCATCGCGCCAATGCGGGGCATTGGGAAACGCCCAGCCCCATAGCAGGGGCTAAAAACCACGGATAAAAAATAAGACCCCACGCTGCGCTTGCCGGATTAGAAGGGTTTGCCAATAATAGGCCCGCAATTTGCAATATAGATCGGTTCAATGTCTTTTGCTCTTGCATGATTTTGCAGGGCTGTCAACGTGCTAAAACGACTTTCTCGGTGCTTCTGTAATTAGTTGTCGCATTGAAGAAATATCGGCCTCGGGCCTGTCGTTAGAATGCCGATCACTCGCTCGTCGTTGCCCGTGTTGAAATTTCGCACACGCAATGTAGGACGCAGCACTGCTTTCCGGTTCCACTCATTCGCATATTGGGCTGTCGCTCACTCTGCCGTTTTTGCCCTTTACCGATGGAGTCCCAAGATGAAGAAACTCGTGCTGCTTGGCGCCCTGGCACTGTCCGTGCTGTCGCTGCCATCCTTCGCCGATGAAAAGCCTCTGAAAATTGGTATCGAAGCGGCTTACCCTCCGTTCGCTTCCAAAGCACCGGACGGCAGCATCGTTGGTTTCGACTACGACATCGGCAACGCCTTGTGCGAAGAGATGAAGGTCAAGTGCGTGTGGGTCGAGCAAGAGTTCGACGGCCTGATCCCGGCACTGAAAGTGCGCAAGATCGACGCGATCCTGTCGTCCATGTCGATCACTGAAGATCGCAAGAAGTCCGTGGACTTCACCAACAAGTACTACAACACCCCGGCTCGCCTGGTCATGAAGGCCGGTACCCAGGTCAGCGAAGGCCTGACCGAGCTCAAGGGCAAGAACATCGGCGTACAGCGTGGTTCGATCCACGAGCGTTTCGCCCGCGAAGTCCTGGCCCCGCTGGGTGCCGAGATCAAGCCATACGGCTCGCAGAACGAAATTTACCTCGATGTGGCCGCCGGCCGCCTCGACGGCACCGTGGCAGACGCTACGCTTCTGGATGACGGTTTCCTGAAAACCGACGCCGGTAAAGGTTTCGCCTTCGTCGGCCCAGCGTTCACCGACGTCAAATACTTCGGCGACGGTGTAGGCATCGCGGTGCGCAAGGGCGACAAGGCTGAGCTGGACAAGCTCAACGCCGCCATCGCCGCCATTCGCGAGAACGGCAAGTACAAGCAAATCCAGGACAAGTACTTCGCCTTCGATATCTACGGCAAGTAATACGCCCCGGCGACAAGTCCGAAATGGCGCAAGCAGCAGGATCGCTGAGGTTTGCGCCATTTTTTCATCCCAACTTTCGAGGACCTGAATCATGTTGAAAGGCTACGGGGCTGTCATCCTCGATGGCGCTTGGCTGACGCTTCAGCTCGCCTTGTCGTCCATGGCCATGGCCATCGTTCTGGGCCTGATCGGCGTGGCACTGCGTCTGTCGCCGGTGCGCTGGCTGGCCTGGCTGGGCGACCTGTATTCCACGGTGATCCGCGGTATTCCCGACCTGGTGCTGATCCTGCTGATTTTCTACGGCGGCCAGGACCTGCTCAACCGCGTCGCACCGCTGCTCGGCTTTGACGAGTACATCGACCTGAATCCGTTGGCTGCCGGTATCGGCACCCTGGGCTTCATCTTCGGCGCGTACCTGTCGGAAACCTTCCGGGGTGCGTTCATGGCGATCCCCAAGGGTCAGGCCGAAGCCGGCATGGCGTACGGCATGAGCAGTTTCCAGGTGTTCTTCCGGGTGTTGGTGCCACAGATGATTCGCCTGGCGATTCCGGGCTTCACCAACAACTGGCTGGTATTGACCAAGGCGACCGCGCTGATTTCGGTGGTGGGCCTGCAGGACATGATGTTCAAGGCCAAGCAGGCGGCCGATGCCACCCGCGAGCCTTTCACCTTCTTCCTCGCAGTGGCGGCGATGTACCTGGTGATCACCAGTGTGTCGTTGCTGGCATTGCGTCACCTTGAGAAGCGCTACTCGGTAGGCGTAAGGGCGGCTGATCTATGATCTTCGACTACAACGTCATTTGGGAGGCCTTGCCGCTGTACTTTGGCGGCCTGGTGACCACCCTCAAACTGCTCGCGCTGTCGCTGTTCTTCGGTTTGCTGTGCGCATTGCCGCTGGGCCTGATGCGCGTCTCGAAGAACTCGGTGGTCAACATGTCCGCCTGGCTCTACACCTACGTGATCCGCGGCACGCCGATGCTGGTGCAGCTGTTTCTGATCTACTACGGGTTGGCGCAGTTCGAAGCGGTGCGTGAGAGCTTCCTCTGGCCGTGGCTGTCCAGCGCAACCTTCTGTGCCTGCCTGGCATTCGCGATCAACACCAGCGCCTACACCGCCGAGATCATCGCCGGCAGCCTGCGGGCCACGCCGAACGGCGAGATCGAAGCGGCCAAGGCCATGGGCATGTCGCGGTTCAAGATGTACAAGCGCATCCTGCTGCCGTCGGCCCTGCGCCGGGCGCTGCCGCAGTACAGCAACGAAGTGATCATGATGCTGCAGACCACCAGTCTGGCGTCCATCGTGACCCTGATCGACATCACCGGTGCCGCGCGCACGGTCAATGCCCAGTTCTACCTGCCGTTCGAGGCCTACATCACCGCCGGCGTGTTCTACCTGTGCCTGACCTTCATCCTGGTGAAGCTGTTCAAGATGGCCGAGCGCCGCTGGCTGGGCTACCTGGCCCCGCGGAAGCACTGATATGGAACGCATCGATCATGCTTTACCGTGGAGCCACCTGGGCAGCGAACGCTGGATTTCGGTGTTCCGCTTTGGTAGTGGCGAGCGCAAGGCCTACATCCAGGCGAGCCTGCATGCCGATGAGCTGCCGGGCATGCGCACGGCGTTCGAGCTGAAAAAACGTCTGGCCGAACTCGAAGCCCAGGGCTTGCTCAACGGTGTGGTCGAACTGGTGCCGGTGGCTAATCCACTGGGTCTGGGTCAACTGCTTCAGGGCAATCATCAAGGGCGTTTCGAGGCGGGCAGCGGCAAGAACTTCAACCGCGATTTCGTCGAGTTGAGCGCACCTGTGGCGGCTGCCTTGGCAGAAAGCCTCGGTGACGATCCGCACGCCAACATTCGCCTGATCCGTCAGGCGATGGTCGATCATCTGGCCGCTTTGCCAGAGGCGAGCAGCCAGTTGCAAGGCATGCAGCGCGTTCTGCTCAGCCACGCCTGCACCGCCGATGTGGTGCTGGACCTGCATTGCGACGCCGAAGCGGCGCTGCACATGTACGCTTTGCCGCAACACTGGCCGCAGTGGCGTTCGCTGGCTGCGCACCTGAATGTGCGGGTCGGTTTGCTGGCGGAAGATTCCGGCGGCAGTTCGTTCGACGAAGCCTGTTCGTTGCCGTGGTTGCGCCTGTCGCGTCTGTTCCCGCAGGCGCAGATTCCGCTGGCCTGCCTGGCGACTACCATTGAATTGGGTGGTCAGGCCGACACCGGTCGCGCTGAAGCTTCGGCTTATGCCGAAGGCATTCTGGCGTTCCTCGCCGAGCAAGGCCTGATCGGCGGTGAATGGCCCAAACCTGCGCAAGACCCTTGCGAAGGCCTGCCATTCGAAGGCACTGAATTGTTGTTCGCGCCGCACCCCGGTGTGGTGACGTTCCTGCGTAAGCCCGGTGAGTGGGTTGAAGCAGGCGACGAGATTTTTGAAGTGATCGATCCGTTGGCGGATCGGGTCAGCACGGTGTGTGCTGGTACGTCCGGGGTGCTGTTTGCCATTGAACGGCTGCGTTATGCCCAACCCGGTTTCTGGCTGGCCAAGGTGGCGGGGCGCGAAGCGCTGCGTCACGGGCGCTTGCTCAACGACTGACTGACTGTTTTTGTGAGAACCGACCGCATGTACAAACTTGAAGTCCAAGACCTGCATAAACGCTATGGCAGTCACGAAGTGCTCAAGGGCGTGTCCCTGAAAGCGGCAGCCGGCGATGTGATCAGCATCATCGGCTCCAGTGGCTCCGGCAAAAGTACCTTCCTGCGCTGCATCAACCTGCTGGAGCAGCCGCACGCGGGCAAGATCCTGCTCAACAACGAAGAGTTGAAGCTGGTGGCGAACAAGGACGGCGCGTTGAAAGCCGCCGACCCGAAACAGCTGCAACGCATGCGTTCGCGCCTGTCGATGGTGTTCCAGCATTTCAACCTGTGGTCGCACATGACCGCGCTGGAAAACATCATGGAAGCGCCGGTGCACGTGCTCGGCGTGTCCAAGGCCGAAGCCCGCGAAAAAGCCGAACACTACCTGAACAAGGTCGGCGTGGCCCATCGCAAAGACGCTTACCCGGGCCACATGTCCGGCGGCGAGCAGCAGCGCGTGGCGATTGCCCGTGCACTGGCGATGGAACCTGAGGTGATGCTGTTCGACGAGCCGACCTCGGCCCTCGACCCGGAGCTGGTGGGCGACGTGTTGAAAGTCATGCAGGCCCTGGCCCAGGAAGGCCGGACCATGGTGGTGGTGACCCACGAAATGGGCTTCGCCCGTGAAGTGTCGAACCAGCTGGTGTTCCTGCACAAAGGTGTGGTCGAAGAAAGCGGCAACCCGCGCGAAGTGCTGGTGAACCCGCAATCGGAGCGTCTGCAGCAATTCCTCTCGGGCAGCCTGAAGTAAGCCGAACTCCCGTTGTGCCCCGGGATAGTGCATGCTTCGCAACCTGGAGGCCGGCCCCGATCCCTTGTGGGAGCGGGCTTGCTCGTGAAAACGGTGGGTCAGTTTGCTTCTCTGCCACAGACACACCGCCTTCGCGAGCAAGCCCGCTCCCACATTTGATCCGGGGCGGTTTTGAGATTTGCGCTTATTTACGGGCTAGCATTGGCCCATGCCTTCATCACTGTTCTTCGTTTCGGATTGCCCGCCATGACTGCCCATCGAATTGGTTTCCTGATTTGGCCCAGCACTAAAGCACTGACGCTTGCGCTGGCTGAGGAGGCCTTGCGTGTTGCCCAGCGTGTGCATCCGGACGTGGTTTACGAACTGTCATTCCTGCAGGCCGAAGCCATTACAGACGCCGCGGCCGACAGCGCCTGGCAATTGCCGGGTGAGGCATGGACCGGCAAGCTGGAAAACTTCCAGAAACTGTTCCTGCTCGCTGACGAGCCACCGACCGCACTGGCGCCGGCGCTCAGCAGTGCGCTCAAGCAACTGGTGCGCTCCGGTTGCGTGATCGGCGGTCTGTCGGCCGGTGTGTACCCGTTGGCGCAACTCGGTTTGCTCGATGGTTATCGCGCGGCGGTGCATTGGCGCTGGCAGGATGATTTCGCCGAACGTTTCCCCAAGGTCATCGCCACCAGTCACCTGTTTGACTGGGATCGCGATCGCCTGACCGCGTGCGGCGGCATGTCGGTGCTCGACTTGCTGCTGGCGGTGTTGGCCCGCGACCATGGTGCGGAGCTGGCGGGTGCCGTATCCGAAGAGCTGGTGGTCGAGCGCATCCGCGAGGGCGGCGAGCGCCAGCGTATCCCGTTACAGAACCGCCTCGGCTCCAGCCATCCGAAGCTCACGCAAGCCGTGTTGCTGATGGAGGCCAACATCGAAGAGCCGCTGACCACCGACGAAATCGCCCAGCACGTGTGCGTGTCCCGTCGGCAGTTGGAGCGGATCTTCAAGCAATACCTCAACCGTGTGCCGAGCCAGTACTACCTGGAGCTGCGCCTGAACAAGGCCCGGCAGATGTTGATGCAAACCAGCAAGTCGATCATCCAGATCGGCCTGTCCTGTGGCTTCTCCTCGGGGCCGCATTTCTCCAGCGCCTATCGCAACTTCTTCGGCGCCACGCCGCGGGAAGATCGCAACCAGCGGCGCAGCAGCAGCCCGTTCGAATTGTCATCGGTGCCACCGGAACGCGGGTAGCCGTTACTCAGTCTTCAATGTCGGTGTCGGGCGCCCCGTCCTCCGGCACCGGCATGTCGGCTATCTCGTCGATACCCAGATCATTCTCGGTTGCGCGAAAGTACGCAGCGATGCGTTGCAAGCTTTGCGCATTGAACGGGTTGCCGCTGAAGTCAAAGCTTTCGCCGACACCTGGGTCGACCTCCATGAGTTCGGGCGGCATCTCGGTAATGGCGTTAAAGCTCAGGTCAACGTCGGTCCAGGTCGTGATGCTCAGCACTCCCTTGGGGATTTCAGTGATACCCGTATGGCTCAAGTCCAGTGAAGATATTTCTGTCATGTGGCTAAGGTCAGGGCCTGGACCGAGTGGATTGTCCCGCAGGCTCAAGTAGTCAAGGTGCTCCATGCCCGCCAGGGCCTCTACGGTTTCCGGAGTCAGCGTAATGCCACACTCCGCCAAGCTCAGCACCGATAACCTGCCCATTCTGAAGATGGCTTCGGGAAGGTTGCCCAGTTGGTATCCCCGTATGGTCAGGGTGTCCAGGTTGGTAAAACTGTCCAGGAACCGGCCAAGTCCAGGTGCAATGCCATGGGCGGTCGTCAGGTACATTTCGGGCACATGACTGAAGTCGGCTGACAGCGTCGGCAGGTCACCCATGATTGGCAGGTGTGAGACGAATCCGTATTCACCCACGGCAATGTTTTCGATGGGGATCTGGCGCCAGCAGCGTTCCAGGTTTTGTTTGAATTCGTCTCTTTTTACGTGCTCGGCAAAAATCTCCTCGGCCGTCAGCGGGGCGCCAGTAACGGAATGGGTGTCGGGCACATCGGCCGTCCACCGGCTCAGCTCGATACCGAGTCGGGTGAGTTCGAGCTCGCGACGGGTCAGGTCAGCTCGACCCTCTGCGAGGGTGCCGGGTAAGCGATAGACGAAGTCGCTGGCCTCTTCGTTGTCCAGACTTGGGTAGAGGGCTTTGACGCGATCGATATCGACCTGTTCGGCATGGGCTCCAAAGTCCTTTTCGGTTCGCTGATAGTGACGCTTGATGTGTTCCCGGGTGGTCGGGGACAGAGGGTTGTTGCCAAAATCAAATCCCTCGCTGATGTCGCCGGGCAGATCGAAGAGGGCGGTGGGCAATTCGGTGATCTGGTTGTCATTCAAAATGGCGGTTCGAATGCTCGGGTGATTCACCAGGCCCTCGGGAATGCGGGTAATTGCGGTACCGGAAAGATCGACGTAGTTCAGCTTCGGCATGTTTTCCAGGGAAGGGCACACACCGAGCGGGTTTTTGTACAGGTCGAGCGCAGTCAATTGGTTCAGGGCAGACAGGGTGGCGCGACTCTGCTCTGTGAGGGTCACGGCGCAGTCGCTGAGGATGAGTGTGTCGAGTTGGGGCCATTGGGCAATGGCGTCCGGCAACTGTCCCAGTTCGAAGTTGCGTAGCGCCAGGCGGTTGAGGCTGGAAAACCCCTTCAAAAAATCATTCACACCACGGGTAGCACGATGACCCTCAAGCGTCACGCTGCGCACCTGAGGGAAATCGACGTTCAACTTTGGCAGCTCGCCAACAACCGGCTGGGAAAATTCAAAGGAAACCGGTACGCCATGGGCGCTGTCGTAGGTGGCCTGACGCCGCCAGCAGTCGAGCAATCTGGCTATCATTTGTCGGCGTGCATACCGTTGGCTGGCGAGCTGCTCGATGCTCAAGCGGATTTGCGTGCCCGGAACATACAACGGGATCTCGTCGCACCAGGTGCTCAATTGCTCAATCAATTGCGCGTGTTGATAAAACAGGCGCTGGAGTTCTGCGCGCGGTCCGCCGGGATTGCTTTGCAATCGTGCGGCAAAGGCTTGCAGTTCCTCTGGGCTCAGATGGGGAAACAATCGATAGATGTGGCTTTGTAATGAAGGGGTGTTGGCCGGCATCCAGCGATAACCATCGCCCCCGCCCAGCAAGCGCATCACCGCCGGATCGTAGGCAGGCTTGATATTCGGCCGTTGCGCCAGCAGCGCACGCAGTGCTTCACGAGTGACGGCGTGGGTGCGAATCAGCCGCTTGAGCCTTTCGCCCTCGCCGATGTTGATGTTCAGGGCGATTCGCTCGCTGTCGGGCAGCGCCTGTAACAGGCTGGAATAAAGGGTGTCAGTGCTACTGAGCTGTTCGCCGGCGTCGTCGTAGGCCTGATACGCCCCTTCATCGGTCAACACCAGCACCTTGCGCAAGGGCGCGTCCGGCTCGCCAATACTGTCGATCAGCGGCCCATTGTGGGTGTATTGGCGGATTTCCAGGCGCAGTTGTCCCGACCAGCCAGGCAAGCGTTCCAGGGTGTGCAACGCCAGGCGATCGGTGTCGAGATGGTTGCGCGTCGAGTACAGGTAGAGCCCTTCATAAGCGCGAGTGACGCGCACCTGCAGGCCGGCCTCCTGTGCCAGTTCCGTGAGGCGTTTGGACAATGTTCCACGCTCCAGTTGCTCGCGTTCGGCGGCACTGGCGCTGTCGAGCAGTGCTTCGGCGAGGCTGGTTGGCAAACCGGGTTCGCTGTCGATAATACGCTGGACCAAGGGGCGCGCACCTTGTTCGATTTTGCGGTAGCGCTGGCTGAAGAGGGTTTCCCGTTTGTCGGCGGCAAGCGTTGTCAGGTAGCGGCGCACTGAGCGTGCGTCGGTGCTGTCGAGGTGTTGCAACAGGGTGTTGATCAGGTCGCCATCGTCCAGTTGCGCTAGATTGATCTGCACCACGACCTCGTTGCCCGCGCCGCGCTCCCAGAGGGTTTCTCCTGTTGCATCGACCAGTCGCAGCCCCTTGTCCGCTGGCCAGTCACCGTAGTCGCAGAGCAGTTCCAGTTGCATCAGCGGATCGGCCTTCAGGTAATTGTCCGCACGATTGCTGCCGATTTGATCAATGAAGATCTGCAGGTCCTGATCAATCTTGAAGCGTTTGAGGGTGTCGGCCAGCAGCGGCGGTACCTGTTCGGCGTCGACATGCATCTTGCGCAAGGCGTTTTCGTGACAGCCGCTGATGCTGAGGATGCGCTCGCGCTCGCGCTCGGAAAAACGCTGCATGTCCGGACCGATACGCCGCAGCAGGGTGGCCTGGTCCCAGGTCAGTGGCTGCTCGAGTTCGGTGTGCCAGGCGCCTTTTCCGTTGTGCCTCAGGGTGGGTTGGTAAGCTTCGGGACGCGTGGGGTGCTGGATGCGATGGCGCCCGGTCAGCGGATCTTCGGTCACGGAGTAACGGCGGTTGTCCAGTGTCAGCAGGGTTTTGCCTTGGTGGGTGTGCAGTCCCATCGAGTCGGGTTTCGCGTCGTTGGGGATCGCGACGGTTTGTTCGTAAGGCGTCAGGTCGGGCTGCCAATAGCGGGTTTCGCCATTGGGGCGTTTCACGGCGTTGAAGCGGTCGATGAATTGCACGACTTCCCGGGGCAGGACCGCGCGAAATTCGCTGACGGCGATCATGCCACCTGCCGCGAAAGTGCCCAGTTGCACTGCAGATTCAACCATCCCCATGAAATGCTCGAAGGCTTCGTTGGTCAGGCCTTCTGCCCATTCGACAACACCCTCGAAGGTGTCATCCAGCAGCTGATAGGCCGTGTAAGCCAGCATCAGCTCGCCAAGGAACGGGACGAACGGCAACGCAATGAAGGCTGCGATGTTCAGCAGCGCCGAGGCGATTTCCGTGAAGGAGTCCCATAACGCCCATCGGGCCTTGCGGTCGACCGTGGCCGTCGACACGGCGATCACGCGCGCGTCATTGAGTATCTTGTCGAGTTTGCGTTGATAGAGATGAACCCACAGGTCACCTCTGATTGGCGTTACTGCCATTTGCAGGTCGGGGCGCTGGCTGGGGTTTTCTCTCCAGGTCGGCCGTGGATCGCCAGGTGGGACCGGTTGCCAGGTGATGGGATCGAGGCGGTTGTTCAGCTCGGCGAAGAAGTAGCCGCGGTCTTCATGATTGATAAAACGACTGAAAAACTGTTGATAGTCGGGCGCCCGCAGGCGCTGGCTCAGTTCCTCGGCGAATGCCGCCGATGAGGGGTATTGCTTGATGGGATGTTCAGGGTCGTCAGGAATGTAGGCCACTACCCGGACCTCTTCGCGGGCGCGCTCCAGTCCCGGGGCGAACAGCACGATGCCGGTCAGGCGGGCATTCATGATCGTCAGGTCATGGCATCGCCAGGATTGACCGTGTGCATCGGAGAGCAGGCGAAGGAGCGGCTGATGAACGTCGCTGGTCAGCAGGTTTTGCATCTGCGCCATCTGCAGGGCGACGGTCAGTGCGGTTTTTTGGCTTTCGCGAATTTTCGGTTGCAGGATCGCCGCAGCTACCGGGTTGCTGATGCCAAGGTTGTCGGCCAGGTAACTTTTATAGCGCTCGCCAATGTCGAGCTCGCGGCACAGTTGGGTGAACGCCGTGATGGGCATCGTCGCCAGAATCTGTGGCAGGGTGCTGAAGTGCCCGGTGGAAGAGGGCGCAGTGATGTAAGTCGAGGTGGGTTCAAAAGCGTCGGCTTCGGTTTCGGCGCTTTCGAAGTTGTGCAGCGCAGCGTCCAGCAACGACACGGTCCAGGTGCGCGCGGCTCCGGACTTCAGACGCAACCAGGGGATGTGCGCGGGAATGTAAAGGCGCAGAAAGATTTTACTGACGTCCGCTTCCAGGCCGAATCGTGTCTTGAGTGCGCCCTTGAGCATGGGTTCGGCGAAGGCTGCAGGGTCCAGCAGATTCGCCAGGGCCTGATCGACCCGGTTCTGGCTCGTCGTCTGCCGGGTAATGAGTCGACCGAGTTCGGCGTGCTGATCTTTAGATGCATTCCTGATGGGGGTGGGCAACACCGGCTTGATGTTGCGCAGCGCTTCACGCCGTTTTGGCGTGGTTTGGCGAAGCCAGGGTGGAATGACGTTCATCAGGTGCTGGTAATGCGCGTCGGGCCTGAAAGTCTCAGGGATGTCGGGATTTTCGGTATTCATCGGGATAGGTCCACCCTTGCGGTTGATAGACCGTCAGGAAAACCCGTAATCGAAGTCGACGCGCGGTACATATCTACCGCATTCATGGAATCGGCATGGGCTACGACACAGCGACCTGCCGCAAACGTCCGCCGCCAGTTAAACTGCGCCTTTGCGACCCTATATGTCGCATTGCCGTAAACCCGGGAAAATCCGGGGTTTGCGCTATAAGAAGTTGTCGCTTGGCGGCAAGGCCGGGCTGAAAACTGTCCTTACAATCCTCACCAAGCTCGCCAGTTTCAGGCGAGTGTTTTCTCTTCAGGAGACTCCGATGTCCGTTGAGCACGCTGCGGTACAACGCGCCGATTTCGATCAGGTAATGGTTCCCAACTATGCGCCTGCCGCATTCATTCCTGTGCGTGGCGCCGGTTCCCGCGTCTGGGACCAGTCCGGTCGCGAGCTGATCGACTTCGCCGGCGGGATTGCCGTTAACGTATTGGGCCATGCGCATCCGGCGCTGGTCGGTGCCTTGACCGAGCAGGCGAACAAGCTGTGGCACGTGTCCAACGTATTCACCAATGAGCCGGCCCTGCGCCTGGCGCACAAGCTGGTCGACGCCACCTTTGCCGACCGTGCCTTCTTCTGCAACTCCGGCGCCGAAGCCAACGAGGCCGCCTTCAAGCTGGCCCGTCGCGTCGGCTTCGACCGTTTCGGCAGCGAGAAGTACGAAATCATCGCCGCGCTCAACAGCTTCCACGGCCGTACCCTGTTTACCGTGAACGTCGGTGGCCAGTCGAAGTACTCCGATGGCTTCGGTCCGAAAATCACCGGCATCACCCACGTGCCGTACAACGATCTGGCCGCGCTGAAAGCCGCCATTTCCGACAAGACTTGCGCGGTGGTGCTGGAGCCGATCCAGGGCGAAAGCGGTGTCATCCCGGCCGAACTCGAATACCTGCAAGGTGCCCGCGAACTGTGCACCGCGCACAACGCATTGCTGATCTTCGACGAAGTGCAAACCGGCATGGGCCGCACTGGCCACCTGTTCGCCTACCAGCATTACGGCGTGACTCCGGACATCCTGACCAGTGCCAAGAGCCTGGGCGGTGGTTTCCCGATCGCTGCCATGCTGACCACTGAAGAGCTGGCCAAGCACCTGGTCGTCGGCACCCACGGCACCACCTACGGCGGTAACCCGCTGGCGTGTGCGGTCGCGGAAGCTGTGATCGACGTGATCAACACCCCTGAAGTGCTGGCTGGCGTCAACGCCAAGCACGACAAGTTCAAGGCGCGCCTTGAGCAGATCGGCGAAAAGTACGGCCTGTTCACCAAGGTGCGTGGCATGGGCCTGTTGATTGGTTGCGTGTTGAGCGATGCGTGGAAAGGCAAGGCCAAGGACATCTTCAACGCCGCTGAAAAAGAAGGCCTGATGGTCCTGCAAGCCGGCCCGGACGTGGTGCGTTTCGCGCCAAGCCTGGTGGTGGAAGACGCCGATATCGATGCCGGCCTGGACCGCTTCGAACGCGCCGCAGCGAAACTGACGCAAGCCTGATAGACCCTTCGACGCCTGACCGTTCAGGCGTCGAACCCAATTTTGATGCCGGGCACGATCAAATGTGGGAGCGGGCTTGCTCGCGAAAGCGGTGTATCAGTCAACATTTTTACTGTCTGACCCACCGCTTTCGCGAGCAAGCCCGCTCCCACACTGATCTCTGTGTAGGTCCGGGATTTTTCTTCTGTAAGTTCTGAGATTAAGGAGTGACACCATGCTGGTGATGCGCCCCGCGCAAATGGCTGATCTGGGCGAGGTACAGCGTCTGGCTGCGGACAGTCCGATTGGTGTCACTTCCTTGCCGGATGACGTTGAGCGCCTGAGCGACAAGATCGCGGCAAGCGAAGCCTCGTTCGCCGCCGAAGTGAGCTTCAACGGTGAGGAAAGCTATTTCTTCGTCCTCGAAGACAGTGCCACCGGCAAGCTGGTCGGTTGCTCGGCCATTGTCGCGTCGGCCGGTTACTCCGAGCCGTTCTACAGCTTTCGCAACGAAACCTTCGTGCACGCTTCACGCGAGCTGAAGATTCACAACAAGATCCACGTGCTCTCCCAGTGCCACGACCTGACCGGCAACAGCTTGCTGACCAGTTTCTACGTGCAGCGCGATCTGGTGGGTTCGCCGTGGTCGGAACTCAACTCCCGTGGCCGCTTGCTGTTCGTGGCCAGCCATCCGGAGCGTTTTGCCGATTCCGTGGTGACCGAGATCGTCGGTTACAGCGATGAAAACGGCGACTCGCCATTCTGGGATGCCATCGGGCGCAACTTTTTCGACCTCAACTACGCTGAAGCCGAGCGTCTGTGCGGCCTCAAGAGCCGTACGTTCCTCGCCGAACTGATGCCGCATTACCCGATCTACGTGCCCCTGCTGCCGGACTCCGCGCAAGAAGCGATGGGCCAGGTGCACCCGCGGGCGCAGATCACCTTCGACATCCTGATGCGCGAAGGTTTCGAGACCGATCACTACATCGACATTTTCGACGGCGGCCCGACCCTGCATGCCCGCGTCTCGGGGATCCGTTCGATCGCCCAGAGCCGCGTGGTGCCGGTGAAGATCGGCGAGCCGGTCAAAGGTGTCGGTCGTCAGTACCTGGTGGCCAACGCCCAGTTGCAGGACTACCGCGCAGTCATGCTCGAGCTTGACTACGCGCCGGGTAAACCGGTGACCCTGGACCTGGAAGCGGCCGAAGCCCTGGGCGTTGGTGAAGGTGCCAGCGTGCGCCTGGTGGCGGTTTAACACCTGCTGCTATGCCTATAAAGAGTGAATGCTTAGTAAAGCAGCGAGTTTCACGGGTGGCGCAAGCGGCCCGTTTGAGGAGATAGCATGATCGTTCGTCCCGTACGCAGCAGCGATTTACCCGCTCTGATCGACCTGGCCCGCAGCACCGGCACCGGCCTGACCACCTTGCCGGCCAACGAAGAGCGTCTGGCCCATCGGGTCGGCTGGGCCGAGAAGACCTTTCGCGGCGAAGCCGGGCGGGGCGATGCGGACTACCTGTTCGTGCTCGAAGACGACGACGGTCGCGTGGTGGGGATTTCCGCCATTGCCGGCGCCGTCGGCCTGCGTGAGCCCTGGTACAACTTTCGGGTCGGTCTGACCGTTAGCGCTTCCCAAGAGCTGAACATCTATCGCGAAATCCCGACGCTGTTCCTGGCCAACGACCTGACCGGCAATTCCGAGCTGTGCTCGCTGTTCCTGCACGCCGATTACCGCAGCGGCCTCAACGGCCGCATGCTGTCCAAGGCGCGGATGCTGTTCATCGCCGAATTCCCGCAACTGTTCGGCAACAAGATCATTGCCGAAATGCGCGGTGTTTCCGACGAAGCCGGGCGTTCGCCGTTCTGGGAAAGCCTGGGGCGCCACTTCTTCAAGATGGAATTCAGCCAGGCCGATTACCTGACCGGCGTGGGCAACAAGGCGTTCATCGCCGAACTGATGCCGAAATTCCCGTTGTACACCTGCTTCCTGTCGCCGGATGCGCGCAACGTGATCGGTCAGGTTCACCCGGACACCGAGCCAGCGCTGGCCATGCTCAAGAGCGAAGGTTTCAGCTACCAGGGCTACGTCGACATTTTCGACGCAGGCCCGGCCATCGAATGCGAAACCGGCAAGATCCGTGCGGTACGCGACAGCCAGGCGCTGGTGCTGGCCGTCGGCACGCCGGGTGACGACGCCACGCCATTCATCATTCACAACCGCAAGCGCGAAGACTGCCGCATCACTGCTGCGCCGGCACGTCTGGCCGCCGGCACCCTGGTGGTCGATCCGCAGACCGCCAAACGTCTTCAACTCAACGCTGGCGATCAAGTGCGCGCCGTGGCGTTGTCCGCAGCTCGGGAGTCGAAATAATGAAGTCGCTTTACATCGCAGGTGAATGGCTGGCAGGTCAGGGCGAAGCCTTCGAGTCGCTGAACCCGGTGACCCAGCAGGTGCTGTGGGCCGGCGTCGGTGCCACCGCCGCTCAGGTCGAGTCGGCTGTGCAGGCGGCGCGTCAGGCGTTCCCGGGCTGGGCGCGGCGTACCCTGGAAGAGCGTATCTCGGTGCTGGAAGCCTTTGCTGCTGCGCTGAAAAACCATGCGGATGAACTGGCCCGCACCATTGGCGAGGAAACCGGCAAGCCTTTGTGGGAAGCCGCGACTGAAGTGACCAGCATGGTCAACAAGATTGCCATCTCGGTGCAGAGCTATCGCGAACGTACCGGCGAGAAGAGCGGCCCGCTGGGCGATGCCACCGCTGTGCTGCGCCACAAGCCCCACGGTGTGGTGGCGGTGTTCGGTCCTTACAACTTCCCGGGTCACCTGCCGAACGGCCACATCGTGCCGGCACTGCTGGCGGGTAACAGCGTGCTGTTCAAGCCCAGCGAACTGACGCCGAAAGTGGCCGAGCTGACGGTCAAGTGCTGGATCGAGGCCGGTCTGCCGGCCGGCGTGTTGAACCTGCTGCAAGGTGCTCGCGAAACCGGCATCGCCCTGGCGGCGAACCCGGGCATCGACGGTCTGTTCTTCACCGGTTCCAGCCGTACCGGTAATCACCTGCACCAGCAGTTCGCCGGTCGTCCGGACAAGATCCTGGCGCTGGAAATGGGCGGTAACAACCCGCTGGTGGTCGATCAGGTCGCCGACCTCGATGCCGCGGTGTACACCATCATCCAGTCGGCGTTCATCTCCGCCGGCCAGCGTTGTACCTGTGCCCGCCGCCTGCTGGTGCCGCAAGGCGCCTGGGGCGACTCGCTGCTGGCGCGCCTTGTTGCCGTCAGCGCGACTATTGAAGTCGGTGCCTTCGATCAACAACCGGCACCATTCATGGGCTCGGTGGTTTCCCTCGGTGCGGCAAAAGCGCTGATGGATGCCCAGCAACACCTGCTGGCCAATGGCGCCGTGGCGTTGCTGGAAATGACTCAACTTCAGGCTCAGTCGGCCTTGCTGACCCCTGGCATCCTGGATGTGACCGCCGTCGCCGATCGTCCTGACGAAGAGCTGTTCGGCCCGTTGCTGCAAGTGATCCGCTACGCTGATTTTGAAGCGGCGATCGCTGAAGCCAACGACACTGCTTATGGTTTGGCCGCCGGCCTGCTGTCGGACTCCGAAGCGCGTTACCAGCAATTCTGGCTGGAAAGCCGTGCCGGTATCGTCAACTGGAACAAGCAACTGACCGGTGCCGCGAGCAGCGCGCCATTCGGCGGCGTCGGCGCCTCGGGCAACCATCGCGCCAGCGCCTACTACGCAGCGGATTACTGCGCGTACCCGGTGGCCTCGCTGGAAACGCCGAGCCTGGTGATGCCTGCGGCTCTGACGCCAGGCGTGAAAATGGCGTAGCGCCCATTCGCGGGCAAGCCCGCTCCCACAATGGTTGAGTGGAACACAAGATGTGTGAACACCACCGAACCTGTGGGAGCGGGCTTGCCCGCGAAGGCCACGCCTCGGTCTTATTCATTTGTTACTCGATGCCTATAACAACAGATTCTCGTGGAGCCTCGCTGATGAAATCCTATGAAGTCAATTTTGACGGTCTAGTGGGGCCGACCCATAACTACGGCGGCCTGTCCTACGGCAACGTCGCGTCCCAGAGCAACAGCCAGCAGTCTTCCAACCCCAAGGAAGCGGCGCTGCAAGGCCTGGCGAAGATGAAAGCGCTGATGGAAATGGGGTTCCAGCAAGGCGTGCTGGCACCGCAGGAGCGCCCGGATGTGGCCGCACTGCGTCGCCTGGGCTTTGGCGGCACCGACGCTCAAGTGATCGAGCGCGCTGCCAAAGACGCGATGCCGCTGCTGGTGGCCAGTTGCTCGGCCTCGAGCATGTGGGTGGCCAACGCCGCCACCGTCAGCCCGAGCGCTGACACCGCTGACGGCCGTGTGCATTTCACCGCTGCCAACCTCAACTGCAAATATCACCGCAGTATCGAACACCCGACCACCAGCCGCGTGCTGGGTGCGATGTTCGCTGACCAGAAACACTTCGCCCACCATGCCGCCTTGCCGGCCGTGGCGCAGTTCGGTGACGAAGGTGCGGCCAACCACACGCGTTTCTGCCGTGAGTACGGCGAAGCCGGCGTCGAGTTCTTCGTGTTCGGCCGCAGCGCCTTCGACACCCGCTACCCGGCTCCGCAGAAGTACCCGGCGCGCCAGACCCTCGAAGCGTCCCAGGCGGTTGCCCGTCTGCACGGCTTGAGCGATGACGGCGTGGTCTACGCCCAGCAGAACCCGTCGGTGATCGATCAGGGCGTGTTCCACAACGATGTGATCGCGGTCGGCAACGGCGAAGTGCTGTTCTATCACGAGGACGCGTTCCTCGAGACCGAGAAGATGCTCGCTGAATTGCAGAGCAAACTCGCCAAGGCCGGTGGGAAATTTCAGTCGATCTGCGTACCGCGTTCCGCAGTAAGTGTGGAAGACGCGGTTCGTTCCTACCTGTTCAATAGCCAGCTGCTGTCGCGTCCTGACGGCTCCATGCTATTGATCGTGCCGGAAGAATGCCGTGGCAACGAACGTGTCTGGCAATACCTGCAGGGTTTGACCAGCTCCGGCGGGCTGATCCGCGAAGTGAAAGTCTTCGATCTCAAACAGAGCATGCAGAACGGCGGTGGCCCGGCTTGCCTGCGGTTGCGCGTCGCACTCAACGAAACCGAACTGGCGGCCGTCAACCCAGGGGTTATCATGACGGCACCGTTGTACGGCACACTGACCGAATGGGTCGAGAAGCACTACCGCGACCGCATGACCGAAAACGATCTGGCGGACCCGCAATTGCTGCTTGAGTGCCGGACGGCACTGGATGAATTGACGCAAATCCTTAAACTGGGCGCGGTTTATCCATTCCAGATCAATTGATCGACGACGCGCTGCCCCGGATGGCAGCGCGTCGCTTCATCTCAAACGAGAGCGTAAACACATGAGCGATACCCTGCAGCTGATCCTTGAAGACACCGACGGCACGCAACTGGAGACGTCCTGCACCCGCGTCGCGGTCCTGTGGCAAGGCAAAGAGCTGTGGATCCAGCAGGACGGCCGTGGCCAGTTGCTGATCGGCGTGGACGTCGAAGAAGGCGATGCCGAATACGCCAACCTGCTGCTGCGCCCATTGGCGACTAATCTGGTAAGTCTGCAACTGGAGATGGAACCGGCTGACCTCACCGACGATGAGGACCATGTTCACGGCCCGGACTGCAACCACGATCACTAAGGAAACCGCTCTATGCTCGCCCTCGGCAAACTGCTTGAACTGACCCTCGCCGGCCGCGAACCGGCGGAGAAGACTCAACTGACTGTCGAAGGCGTGCGCATGCGCTGGTTGAGCGAAGGTGCGCTGGAAGTCCGGCCACCTGAAGCGCGTGACAATGGCCTGGACCTGCTGCTGTCGGCGGGGATCCATGGCAACGAAACAGCGCCGATCGAGTTGCTCGATCGCCTGTTGCACGACATTGCCCGCGGCGATCTGAAGCCGCGCGCACGTATTCTGTTCCTGTTCGGCAACCCCGAAGCGATTCGCAAAGGCGAGCGCTTTGTCGAGCAGGACGTCAATCGGCTGTTCAACGGCCGTCACGAACAAAGCAGCGGTTCCGAAGCCCTGCGTGCCTGTGAGCTGGAGCGTTTGGCGGCCAGCTTCTTCAGCCTGCCGGACCGTCAGCGCTTGCACTACGACCTGCACACGGCGATTCGTGGCTCGAAAATCGAGCAGTTCGCCTTGTACCCGTGGAAAGAAGACCGCCAGCATTCGCGTCAGGAACTGGCGCGCCTGCGTGCCGCCGGCATGGAAGCGGTGTTGCTGCAGAACAAACCGTCCATCGTGTTCAGCGCCTACACCTACGACAAGCTTGGTGCCGAGGCCTTCACCCTGGAATTGGGCAAGGCGCGGCCGTTCGGGCAGAACGCCGGGGTCAACGTCTCGCTGCTGGAGGCGCGCCTCAAGCAGATCATCGAAGGCACCGAGCCTGAACCGACTGAAGCGGCATTGGACGGTTTGCAGCTGTACAGCGTGGCACGGGAAATCATCAAGCACAGCGACAGTTTCCGCCTGAACTTGCCGGCGGACGTCGAGAATTTCTCGGAGCTGGAAGTGGGTTACCTGCTGGCGGAAGACATCGCCAATACCCGCTGGATCATCGAGGAGGAGGGCGCCCGGATCATCTTCCCGAACCCCCGGGTGAAGAATGGCCTGCGTGCCGGCATCCTGGTCGTGCCGACCACCGACGAAAACCTGTCCTGATCTGATAACCCCTGTAGGAGCGAGCTTGCTCGCGATGGACTTGAGAACGCCGCGGGGTACCAGATACCCAGCGTTATCGTTGAAGACCATCGCGAGCAAGCTCGCTCCTACAGGGGATTGCGGTGTTAGACAGCTACAGCACGTGGCTCGCTACGACGCAGGCTACGGATCTTGTGCAACGTATCTGCACAGGTCTTCGCCGCTTCCTGGCCTTTATGCACGAAATGCTCGAAGAAGAACTTCTGGTGCTCTTCGCCGGCATGGAAGTGGTGCGGGGTCAGGGACACCGAGAACACCGGCACTTCGGTTTCCAGTTGAACCTGCATCAGGCCGCTGACCACCGACTGGGCGACGAACTCGTGACGGTAGATCCCGCCGTCCACCACCAGGGCGGCCGCGACGATGCCGGCATAACGACCGGTCTTGGCCAGCAACTTGGCGTGCAGGGGCATTTCGAAGGCGCCGCCGACTTCGAAAAAGTCGATGTCGGATTCCTGATAACCCTGGGCAATCATTTCGGCGAGGAAACCTTTACGGCTCTGATCGACGATTTCCTTGTGCCAGCAGGCCTGGATGAACGCAACGCGCTCGCCGTGATGGTGTTTGCTTTTGCTGTCAATTGCGGTGGGTTGCATGTTCTGACTCCTGTTTGTGTGAAAAACAGGGCGTTATGAATCGAAGGGGATCTGAGGGTACGCACGCTCGCACGAATGCCGGCGGTCGGCCCTCTAGTGTCAATCCCGTTCTCTCTTCATCCGGACTATGACCGTCGGCCCCGGGATCACACCGGGTCTGCTGACCTTGCTGTCAGGCACCGCCGAAGCCGTGCTGTCATCAAGCGCTCGCGGGCTATGCGCATTGCGCGCAATTACCGCCGGTGGGGAGTTGCACCCCGCCCTGAGAACGTTTTTTGCCGCCGGAATGTTTGGCGGCGCAGCGTTTTTATCACATATTTGCGGTATGCGCATGGCCAATACCGGTCAGTCAAGGTGTGGAGCCTGTGGGAGCGGGCTTGCTCGCGAAGACGGTTGAACATCCAGCGCAAATGTCGACTGTCAGTCCGCCTTCGCGAGCAAGCCCGCTCCCACATGGGCGCAATTCGTCTTTTACTCATTCAAGGGTTGATTAATCGTCGCCATGCCCGCAGTAATTCTTTCCTGAAAGGGATTTCCCCTGCTTACCGAGGCCAGATTCATGAGCGTTATCGATCTTCGCAGCGACACCGTCACCCAACCCTGCGCCGGCATGCTGGACGCGATGGCCAAAGCTGTCACCGGCGACGACGTGTATGGCGAAGATCCGACGGTCAATCGTCTGGAGGCCGAACTGGCCAGGCGCCTGGGGTTTGCCGCGGCGCTGTTCGTGCCGACCGGGACCATGAGCAATCTGCTGGGGTTGATGGCCCACTGCGAGCGTGGTGACGAGTACATCGTCGGCCAGCAGGCCCACACCTATAAGTACGAAGGTGGCGGCGCAGCGGTGCTCGGCTCGATCCAGCCGCAGCCGCTGGAGGTGCAGGCCGATGGCTCGCTGGACCTGGCACAGGTCGCGGCGGCGATCAAACCGGACGACTTCCACTTCGCCCGCACCCGCTTGCTGGCGCTGGAAAACACCATGCAGGGCAAGGTCCTGCCGCTGGAATACCTGGCCCGGGCGCGCAGCTTTACCCGCGAGCAGGGTTTGCAGCTGCACCTGGACGGCGCACGCCTGTACAACGCGGCAGTGAAGCTGGGTGTGGATGCCCGGGAAATCACCCGGTATTTCGATTCGGTCTCGGTGTGCCTGTCCAAAGGGCTGGGCGCCCCGGTCGGTTCGGTGTTGTGTGGCTCGGTCGAGCTGATCGGCAAGGCCCGACGCCTGCGCAAGATGGTCGGTGGCGGCATGCGTCAGGCCGGTATTCTGGCGGCGGCGGGCCTGTATGCACTGGATCACAACGTTCAGCGCCTGGCCGATGACCATGCCAACGCACAAGTGCTGGCCGAAGGCCTGCGTGCGGCGGGCTTCGAGGTCGAGCCGGTGCAGACCAATATGGTATATGTGCAGATGGGCGACCAGGCCGAAGCGCTCAAGGCCTTTGCCGCCGAGCGCGGGATCAGGCTCAGTGCGGCCGCGCGTCTGCGCATGGTCACGCACATGGACGTCAGCCGTGGGCAAATCGAGCAAGTCGTCGCGACATTCGTCGACTTTTCGCGCAAGTGATAGCGTTAGCGCTCCAATTGACCGTTTCTATCGTATAAACACGCTGTACCCCGCGCGCAGGGCCGATATAATGCGGCCCTTTGCCGTCGCTTCGTCTGTTGACGTTTCGAACAGGCCTTTGGCCGCAGCCTCCGTGGAAGAACCTAATGAAAAGCGCAGAAATCCGTGAAGCCTTCCTTCGCTTCTTCGAAGAGCAAGGCCACACCCGTGTAGCCTCCAGCTCTTTGATTCCGGGCAACGACCCAACCCTGCTGTTCACCAACGCGGGGATGAACCAGTTCAAGGACTGCTTCCTGGGCCAGGAAAAGCGCGCGTACACCCGCGCGGTCAGCAGCCAGAAATGCGTGCGCGCCGGCGGCAAGCACAACGACCTGGAAAACGTCGGTTATACCGCTCGTCACCACACCTTCTTCGAAATGCTGGGTAACTTCAGCTTCGGCGATTATTTCAAGCGTGATGCCATCAGCTACGCCTGGAACTTCCTGACTTCCGACAAGTGGCTGAACCTGCCGAAGGAAAAGCTCTGGGTCACCGTCTACGCCAGCGATGACGAGGCGTACGACATCTGGACCAAGGAAATCGGCGTTCCGGCCGAGCGCATGGTGCGCATCGGCGACAACAAGGGCGCGCCGTACGCTTCCGACAACTTCTGGACCATGGGCGATACCGGCCCGTGCGGTCCTTGCACCGAGATTTTCTACGATCACGGCGCCGACATCTGGGGCGGCCCACCGGGCTCGCCGGAAGAAGATGGCGACCGTTACATCGAAATCTGGAACAACGTGTTCATGCAGTTCAACCGCACCGCCGATGGCGTGTTGCACCCGCTGCCAGCGCCGTCGGTGGACACCGGCATGGGCCTGGAGCGGATCAGTGCCGTGCTGCAGCACGTTCACTCGAACTATGAAATCGACCTGTTCCAGAGCCTGCTGAGCGCGTCGGCCAAAGCCATCGGCTGCACCAACGACGCCCAGGCTTCGCTGAAAGTCGTGGCTGACCACATCCGTTCCTGCGGTTTTCTGATCGCCGACGGCGTGCTGCCGTCCAACGAAGGCCGCGGCTACGTGCTGCGCCGGATCATCCGTCGCGCCTGCCGTCACGGCAACAAGCTGGGCGCCAAGGGCAGCTTCTTCTACCAGATCGTCGCGGCCCTGGTCGCCGAGATGGGCGAGGCCTTCCCTGAGCTGAAATCCCAGCAGGCGCACATCGAGCGCGTGCTGAAGGCCGAAGAAGAGCAATTCGCCAAGACCCTGGAGCAGGGCCTGAAGATCCTCGAGCAGGATCTGGCTGAACTCAAAGGCGAGGTGGTGCCGGGCGACGTGGTGTTCAAACTCTACGACACCTACGGTTTCCCGATGGACCTGACCGGCGACATCGCTCGCGAGCGCAGCCTGACCATCGACGAAGAAGGTTTCGAGCGTGAAATGGAAGCCCAGCGCGTCCGTGCCCGTTCCGCCAGCTCCTTCGGCATGGACTACAACAGCCTGGTCAAGGTCGATGTGGACACCGAGTTCACCGGTTACACCGCTCACAGCGGTTCCGCCAAAATTGTTGCTCTCTATAAAGACGGGCAATCGGTTGACGTACTGAGCGAAGGCGAAGAGGGTGTGATCGTCCTCGATCAGACGCCGTTCTATGCGGAGTCCGGTGGCCAGATCGGTGATTGCGGTTTCCTGCAGGCCGGTGCTGCGCGTTTCGACGTGCGCGACACCACCAAGACCGGTGGTGCGTTCCTGCACCACGGCGTGCTGGACTCGGGCAGCCTGATCGTAGGTACTCCGGTGGAGACTCATGTCGACGCCGAAGTGCGTCACGCGACTTCGCTGAACCACTCGGCGACTCACTTGCTGCACGCCGCATTGCGCCAGGTACTGGGCGACCACGTCCAGCAGAAAGGTTCGCTGGTCGACAGTCAGCGCCTGCGCTTTGACTTCAGCCACTTTGAAGCGATCAAGCCTGAGCAACTGAAAGCGCTGGAAGAGATCGTCAACGCCGAGATTCGCAAGAATTCCGAGGTTGAAACCGAAGAAACCGATATCGAAACCGCCAAGCAGAAAGGCGCCATGGCGCTGTTCGGCGAGAAGTACGGCGACAACGTGCGCGTACTGAGCATGGGTGATTTCTCCGTCGAGCTGTGCGGCGGTATCCACGCCAACCGTACCGGCGACATCGGCCTGCTGAAAATCATCAGCGAAGGCGGTGTGGCATCGGGTGTGCGTCGTATTGAAGCCGTCACAGGTGCTGCGGCACTGGCTTACTTGAACGCGGCGGAAGAACAACTCAAGGAAGCGGCGAGCCTGGTCAAGGGCAGCCGCGATAACCTGATCGACAAGCTGTCGGCTGTGCTGGAGCGCAACCGTCTGCTGGAGAAGCAACTCGAGCAGTTGCAAGCCAAGGCTGCCAGTGCCGCGGGCGACGATCTGTCAGCCCAGGCGCAGGACGTCAAGGGTGTGAAAGTGCTGGCCGTGCGTCTGGACGGTCAGGATGGCAAGGCGCTGCTGGCGCTGGTCGATCAACTGAAAAACAAACTCGGCCGCGCAGTGATCCTGCTCGGCAGTGTCCATGAGGAAAAGGTCGTTCTGGTTGCAGGCGTAACCAAAGACCTGACTGGCCAACTCAAAGCCGGTGATTTGATGAAGCAAGCCGCTGCGGCAGTGGGCGGGAAGGGCGGTGGTCGTCCAGACATGGCGCAAGGCGGCGGTACCGACGCTGGCGCACTGGATGCAGCACTGGCGCTGACCGTTCCGTTTGTAGAGCAGGGTCTATAAGGCAGTGTTTGCGGCTCGTAGTCTAGTGGCGGGCCGCAACGCTGTTTGAGTGATTATTTGGGCGCCCTTCATGGGCAGAGGCGGCTTTGAAATGGCTTTGATCGTACAGAAATTTGGAGGCACCTCGGTCGGCACTGTCGAGAGAATCGAGCAGGTCGCCGACAAGGTTAAGAAATTCCGCGATGCCGGCGATGACCTGGTGGTTGTGCTGTCTGCAATGAGCGGCGAAACCAACCGTCTGATCGATCTGGCCAAGCAAATCAGTGGCGACGGCCAACCGGTTCCGCGCGAGCTGGACGTGATCGTCTCCACCGGTGAGCAGGTGACGATTGCCCTGTTGGCCATGGCGCTGATCAAGCGCGGCGTGCCGGCGGTGTCGTACACCGGCAACCAGGTGCGGATTCTGACGGATAGCGCGCACAATAAAGCGCGTATCTTGCAGATTGATGACCAGAAGATTCGCGGTGACCTGAAGGCAGGTCGTGTGGTGGTTGTCGCCGGTTTCCAGGGCGTCGACGAGCACGGCAACATCACCACCCTCGGTCGTGGCGGTTCCGACACCACTGGCGTGGCGCTGGCGGCGGCCCTGAAGGCTGACGAATGCCAGATCTACACCGACGTCGACGGCGTCTACACCACCGACCCGCGTGTGGTGTCCGTGGCCCAGCGCCTGGACAAGATCACCTTCGAAGAGATGCTGGAAATGGCCAGCCTCGGTTCCAAGGTGTTGCAGATCCGCGCGGTCGAGTTCGCCGGCAAGTACAACGTTCCGCTGCGCGTACTGCACAGCTTCAAGGAGGGTCCGGGCACCCTCATTACTATTGATGAAGAGGAAACCATGGAACAGCCGATCATTTCCGGTATCGCTTTCAACCGCGATGAAGCCAAGCTGACCATCCGTGGCGTGCCAGACATCCCGGGCGTTGCCTTCAAGATTCTCGGCCCGATCAGTGCCGCGAACATCGAAGTCGACATGATCGTGCAGAACGTCGCGCACGATAACACCACCGACTTCACCTTCACCGTGCACCGTAACGACTACCAGGCGGCGCAAGCCGTGCTGGAAAAAACCGCTGGCGAGCTGGGTGCCCGTGAAGTCGTGGGCGACACCAAGATCGCCAAGGTCTCGATCGTCGGCGTCGGCATGCGCTCTCACGCAGGCGTGGCCAGCCGCATGTTCGAATCCCTGGCCAAGGAAAGCATCAACATCCAGATGATCTCGACCTCGGAAATCAAAGTCTCCGTAGTGATCGAAGAGAAGTACCTGGAGCTGGCTGTGCGCGCTCTGCACACGGCTTTCGAACTGGACGCACCGGCCCGCCAGGGCGAGTGATGCGTTTGCCAAAAGGCGCGGTCTGACCGCGCCTTTTGTTTTTTTGAATGGCGTGACCCTCGAGCCTGTTCTTTTGCTCGCGCTAGTCAATACTCAGGCATGTAGGGCTGCGACCGCTCCGGTTGTGGGTCGAGTGCCTTTTTTTTGCAGACTGTTGTCCCTGAAATGAAATGCGTGAGGAGAAAGGTATGCTGATTCTGACTCGTCGGTGTGCAGAAAGCCTGATTATCGGTGATGGCGAAATCACCGTGACCGTACTCGGCGTCAAAGGAAATCAAGTGCGCATCGGTGTTAATGCCCCCAAAGAGGTAGCTGTTCACCGGGAAGAAATTTACCTGCGTATCAAGAAAGAGAAGGACGAAGAACCAAGCCATTAATTTTTATCGTTTTTTATGTTTGCAAACGGGGAAGAAGCTGGTTAATATACGCCCCGTGTTGCGGAGAGCTGGCCGAGTGGCCGAAGGCGCTCCCCTGCTAAGGGAGTACACCTCAAAAGGGTGTCGGGGGTTCGAATCCCCCGTTCTCCGCCATTATTTGCTTAGTACGTTGTAATCTGGCTTTTTCGGTAAGTTGTTGAAATTACTAGAAAAAGTGTTTGACATAGAGATTAGACGGCCTATAATGCGCGGCAACAAATGCACTCGTAGCTCAGCTGGATAGAGTACTCGGCTACGAACCGAGCGGTCACAGGTTCGAATCCTGTCGAGTGCACCATTTAAGAGTCATCTGCAGTAATGTGAATGACTTGGCTTCAACCAGTTGTGATCTGGTCTAAAAACACAAATTGCACTCGTAGCTCAGCTGGATAGAGTACTCGGCTACGAACCGAGCGGTCACAGGTTCGAATCCTGTCGAGTGCACCA
>NZ_JBYSYZ010000047.1:0-14170 GCF_058783925.1 Pseudomonas sp. FW305-70 | reverse complement strand
CATACAACAGAAAGCCCGCATTTTATGCGGGCTTTTTGCCGTCCTGGATTTGGCTTTTTCCTTCTTGCATCCCTTCCCGTCGAACGCCACGCGTGCCTGACGTCTTGCTGGCTCTTGCCGGTTGAAGATCGCCTCTGCGTGCTCCCGGGCGTCCTGCGTGACATTCCTTTTCAAGGCAAGCGACTACAATTTTCGAAGTGGCGTGTGTTTTCTTTTCAGAATACGTCGTCGCACTTTCACTGGTCAGGACGATGCTCAGGTTTGTTGTGCAAGCGCTTGTTTCAGCCAAGATTTTTTAACGTTTAAAACCGTCAGGCGGTGTATCATTGCGCCCGTCAGCCCCGCCGGGGCTTGTGGAATACCTCCATGGACTTACCCAGTAGTTACTCAGTACCCCGTTTTACCAATCATGAATTGACTGATTGATCCTTCCGGCGTGCCCCGCTGCTGGGAGTGGAGTTCGCCTATGTCCGAAGTTGAAGTAAAGAAAACGCAGGAAAGCTTGCAGGATCGCCTGGCTCAGGTGGTTGAGTTGCTGCAGCGCCAGCGAGTGGTAGAAGACCTGACTCACCGCCAGGAAGGCCCGCATCATGACCGGGTCGAGAACCTGGTCCACCGGCAGAACCTCGTCGAGTTGCAACGCAAGCTCGATGACCTGCACTCCGCCGACGTCGCCTATATCCTTGAAGCCTTGCCGCTGGATGATCGTCTGACGCTCTGGCAACTGGTCAAGGCTGATCGCGACGGCGACATCCTCCTTGAAGTATCCGATTCGGTCCGTGAATCGCTGATCGCCGACATGGACGATCACGAGCTCCTGGCAGCCGCCAAGGACATGGATGCCGACGAACTCGCTGACCTGGCCTCCGAGCTGCCGCGAGACGTCGTCCATGAGCTCATGGAGACCCTCGACCAGCAACAACGCGAGCGTGTGCGTTCGGCACTGTCCTACGACGAGGAGCAGGTCGGTGCGCTGATGGACTTCGAGATGGTGACCATCCGCGAGGATGTCAGCCTTGAAGTGGTCTTGCGTTATCTGCGTCGTCTGAAAGAGCTGCCGGGCCACACCGACAAGCTGTTCGTGGTCGATTACGACGGCGTCCTCAAGGGCGTGTTGCCGATCAAGCGTTTGCTGGTCAATGATCCGGACAAACAGGTTTCCGAGGTGATGGCCAGCGATCCGGTGAGTTTTCACCCGGACGAAGACGCCTACGATGCCGCCCAGGCGTTCGAGCGTTACGACTTGATCTCTGCGCCCGTGGTCGACAAGAACGGCAAGCTGATCGGTCGTCTGACCATCGATGAAATGGTCGACCTGATCCGTGAAGAGAGCGAAAGCGAAGTTCTCAACATGGCGGGTCTGCGAGAAGAAGAAGATATTTTTGCGTCGGTCTGGAAGTCCCTGCGTAACCGCTGGGCCTGGCTGGCGATCAACCTGATTACCGCGTTCGTGGCTTCCCGGGTCATCGGTTTGTTCGAGGGGTCGATCGAGAAGCTCGTGGCGCTGGCGGCGTTGATGCCGATCGTGGCGGGCATCGGTGGTAACTCGGGCAACCAGACCATCACCATGATTGTTCGGGCCATGGCGCTGGACCAGGTGAGCACCGGCAATACCTCGCGCCTGATGCGCAAGGAGTTGGCAGTCGCCTTGATCAACGGTGTGATATGGGGCGGGGTGATCGGTGTGGTCGCCTATCTGCTGTATGGCAGTTGGTCGCTCGGCGTGGTGATGACCGCCGCAATGACGCTCAATCTGTTGCTGGCAGCATTGATGGGGGTCTTGATTCCGATGACCCTGGCGAAGATGGGGCGTGATCCTGCGATGGGGGCCAGTGTGATGATTACGGCCATGACCGACAGCGGAGGCTTTTTCATCTTCCTCGGGTTGGCGACAATTTTCCTGCTCTGATGCCCGGCTCACTGAAAACCCGCCTTCTGGCGGGTTTTTTGTGCCCGGGTGAAACTGTAGGAGCCAGCCTGCTGGCGATGAACTCAAATGCGCCGCGTTCATCCGGTTAACACACGTAATCGTTAACGACCATCGCAGGCAAGCCAGCTCCCACACGGGACCGTGCCCACGCTGAAACTGTAGGAGCCAGCCTGCTGGCGATGGACTCAAATGCGCCGCGTTTATCCGGTTAACACGCGTAATCGTTAACGACCATCGCTGCGATGCGGCGACCCGACAAGCCAGCTCCCACAAGGGGCTCCTACACGGGGGCGTGCCCACGCTCAAACCAGTGAAATAACCAAAAAAAAAGCCAGCGATCAGGCTGGCTTGAGCTTTCTGGCTGAATCAGGACGCGTCGGCGGCCATTTCAGCGTCATGAGCGATCAGCGAAACCAGAGCGTTCTGCTGTCGATGGGAGAGTTGGCGGAAGCGCTGCAACAGCTCCCTTTCGTGCAAGGAAAGCTCCGGGCTGTCCAGGCGCATGCTCAACTCTTCTCCCAGTGCGCCTTCCTGAATGAGACTCTGCTCAAGGCGCGCAATGATTTCGGAGTTCATGCTGCGATGATGATTGCGAGCCACCTCGGCAATGCGTTCACGCATTCCGTCTGGCAGACGTACGACGAACTTGTCAGCCGTACGGCTGGAATAAATTGCCTGTTTCAATGGGCGCATATATTTAACCGGTTAGTTCAGGGGAGCGGTTTTCGGGATTGGCCGCAGGATGTCTGATAGGACAAGCTCTCTGACCAAATGTTCAACCTGAATTGATAGAGGCGCGCATCATGCCTCAAACCAGCCAGATCCTTGGCGTCAATTCTGTGACAAATATTGAACTGGATAAAGGCGTTCTGCCAGCACCAATTATCAGAAATGCGCACTGGTTTGAAAAGTTTGACCGGGCCGTTTCGCTTTGCATTTTCTCCGGCCGACGAAAGGTCTCTGGCGGGAGGAAATAAGCGGACTCGATCCCTGTTCCTTACCCTTACAGAATAGTGGCAAATGGCCGATTTACTAGAGGAGGTCGTATTGAGGAGCTGAATTCAGGATGGATGGCAGGTCCTTGCACTGAATCTGCCAAGCCAGGTCAACGCAATACCGGATCAAACTTGATCTTGCGCCCGGCAATCAATGCAAGCACGAACAGAGTGGTGAATACACCGCAGGCGATCAGGGGGAGGGTGACGACCATGTCCTGGGTCAATGACAGATGAAAAATGCCGCTCAACAAGGCGAGGATGAAAAAGCTCGCGGCTGATCTGGACATGCGGTGCTCCTGGTGGGGGATTCAAAATGCCAAACGTTCGGCAGGCGGGTTCGGCGCCGTGATGTTTTCCTGGCTGACAAAGCCGTGCTGGTCGCTTATCGCTGCCAGTTGCGGATCCTTCTGCAACTGCAGGTAATGCGGCATGCGTTGGGCAACCTGCGTAGCGCTGCTCTCGGGAAAAAAATGAAATCCCGATAAAACTGCCAGTGCGATTGCATTCGAGAGTAAAAGGGCGCATTTCATGGCGCGGACCTCGTTTGTTCTGTGAGAACAGCAGAAGCAGCTCGCATGCCAGAGTTTATCGACAATTAAATTCTTTAAAAACAACGAATTAAGTTATTTTTGGTAAAGCTCCATATTGCATTTTGCAATGATGGCTTTTTGCAGTGATGCAATTTGCACGGTAAACAAGTCCGCGCCCGGCCGAGGCGTCTGCCTACACTTAAAAAGCCTACGGACGACATGACAAAAGCCAGCCCGGCCGTTAACATGCACGCCGTCCATCGCACCGCGTTTCTTCGCGGCCGACTTGTGTCTCAGTAGCTCAATTGGATAGAGCATCCCCCTCCTAAGGGGAAGGTTGGCAGTTCGAACCTGCCCTGGGACACCATACAGATAAAGGGTTCTGGCCTTTTCATAGTGACAGCGAGTAGCGTCCGTGACAGCAAGGTGACAGCACCAGCAAACAGAAAGCCCCTACGCAGATGCATACTGGTGGGGGCTTTTTTGTTCCCGGTGTTAGGCAGGGGGTCAAATCGTCTGGCACATCAGCACCAGCCACACGGGTTGATTGCCCGTTAGTATGGCCTTGATGGCATAGATGGTGCGGCCAGCTACCAGGCGCCAACTTAGATCTATCTCGTCAAGGTGACGAATGGTGATGCGGTAGGTGGTTTCGGCCTGCTCGGCACTGGCGGCCAGGAGCTCGTGCCCTCGATGCTCGCCCACTCCCGGCTCACGTCCACCCATTGACCGTTCATTTGGTCGAACTCGTCCTGAGTCAGCTCCTGCCGCTGCAAGGTCAGCGGGTGGCGCAGGCGATCCGCGTTCATACCGTCACGATCATGGGGCGGTAGGAGTTGAGCAGCAGCACATAGGCGGGTTTTTCGCTCAGCACGCGGTCAACTTGGCACTCGCGGTTCAGGTACAAGTCGCCATCAGCAGCACGGCGGCCTGATCGCGTGATTGCGCGGCGCCGTAGAGTTGCGAATTCGGTCGCGCCTCGGGGCCGCACAAGTGAAGCAGGACGATGAACCCCGAGAATGTGGTTTTTGCATTCTTGTGCGCCATCGAAAAAATGAATGTGCGCGTCGGCGAATCGTAAAGCCGTTTCATCCAGCGGCGCTGATGCTTGCTCAACTTGACCGCGCGCCCAACTAATCGGCCCTCGGAAATGCTGCAGTGCTCTTCAATTCACGCGCAATTACGCTCCCCGCGTGTCAGTCGTTTTCGATCTGTCATGGCTTCAGGTCCTTCCCTTGGTTTTTAACTACCTTGTCCTTGCGAATAAGTCTCTGATGTGTGAGCCGCATCGAGCGCATCATCGCGATGATGCAGCGTGCTTCACGCTCCGCCGCCGTAGCAAGCAAGCCGAATCGCTTGAGCCCATCGTCGTCGGCGAATCAGACGGGGTCGAAAGCTTCCTGTTGCTGTGCGATTAGGTCAGACGTGACCTTGTGCCGGTAGTATTGAGTGAGCATTGGCGCATGCACTTCACCGAACCAGTCGGCCGGTATTGCGTTAACGGCGACACCCAAGCCGATTTTTGAGCTGGGGTTAACGTGGCCGGTGGTGCGATTCGAACCCAGAGAGAGGCCGGGGAAGCGACCGCCAGCGAGGCAGCCGACTTTTGTCCGCGTGCCGCCATGGAGATTTACCAAAAAAGTTCGTTTTTAACTAAAGTGTTAATCGGGACCGGTCATTGAGGCAAAGGCTCCAGACTTTTGACCTCCCCCCTCCCTAATGGCTTCATCAAGCAGTATCAAGTGTCCTGGTCACGTTGCTCGATGGGCTGCGGCATGGATCGCCTGAATGCGGCAAGGCCTTGGAAAGCTTCAAACGGCTTGGCCTTGGTTATAGGCCATCTCCACCATCGCGTTGATGAGCTCTAATACCGCTTTTTTCTTTGGGTCGAGCGCTATGCTCAAGGGCGGTATGGTGCGTGAAGTGGTAAGTCGCCCAGGTGAAAAGTGAGTTTGGCAAGCGCCTGGGAGCTCCCGATTCGGCTAGCCTATGATGCATTCGCGCTATGAGGCGTTTCGAAATTTTCAGGTTGGAATACCGAGGAAACGCAATGGATGACGTGGTTTACGCAGAGAAGTTAGTGGCGGAGTTCAAGGCCCGGCCAGGCGGAAAACTCTATGCAGCGCTATTCAGCATCCTTGATAAGCATGGCCTTAAGCCTCACGGTTCGGCTAACTCAAAGACCTTGTTGTACAAGTATGCCGGGACTGGCGGCGAACAGCACAACTTGCTTGCCTTCCGACGGGAACCGATTCGGGTAGTCTCCTTTCCGAAAGGATTTTGGCAGGAGCGCAAGAGTAAGCGCAGCGAGCTATGTGCTGAGTTTGACGCCATATCAGAGATGCCCACCGTTGGACCTGGTGGTGGTCCTTCGGTAAAGGAGTCGGCCGGTCAGGTGTCGCTCAATGACGGCACATTCGAGCGGCTGAAGGCGCTGTGCGAGGCCGTTTGCTTGTACGCGAAATCATTGGAAAACTAAGCTACTGGTCCGATCAAAGTACAGGAAGCAAACGTGGCTCGAAAACGACCGGTTGAATCCACGGCCCAGACCGGTCATTCGCGACAGGCAGAAAAACAGCCAAAAGCAGACGCTCGTGTAAGCCCCCTCTGCCCGAAAGCTGGCACTCACGGGCGCGAGCGCTTAACCCATAACCGACCATAGACAATCTGCCGACAACTTCGTAACCTCGGGGCAGGTCTTGTCGCTTTTTCTCCTTGGCCCATGTCGCGTTTCTAGCATTCGACTCAATTGGCTAAAGGGCTTATACATGGACAAGTAAAATTATGCGTCGTAAGGAAGCTCCATGAACGTCCTTATCGAAAATCTCAAAGCGCTCGCCACGGCAGCGCCGCTCGAAAATTTCACTTGGGAAATACCTGATAACTGTCCAGTTAAAATTCCTGCCGAAATCACAGGAAGTTACAAACGGAACGAGTACTTGAAGGACAACTTTGCGTCCAGCTTGGGTCATCTAAACAATGACCAACTCTACTGGGTAATAAACCAGTGGGGAGGAATAGGCTCGTTCAAGCGAACAGAAAAGAACGATGCCTTACTCAAAGTGCTCAAAGATCAGCTTGGCGTGGGAAGACTTCGCAAGGCTAGTTTTGAACGTATCTCATCGCTCTCAAAGGTTGCCTCCTTCCTTGAGCCAACCAACTACGTAATCTATGACTCGCGTGCCATTTACAGCCTGAATTGGCTGATCTATCTGTATGCCAACCACTTGCCATTATACCCACAGCCGAGCGGGCGAAACTCTGAGGTTGCTAGTATCGACTGCAAAACGATCTTCGAACTGCACAATCCGAAGGTTCAGTATCATTCGTTTAAGACTGCCTACCACAGCTACTGCGACCTCATTCGCCAGCTCAACATAGCCGTATTTGAAGACTCGCAACGCCCTTATAAACTTGAGATGTTGCTATTCATGCTGGCACCTACTTATATCGTCAATCAGATCAGAAGCATGATTACGGTCACGATTGACGGCGGCGCATAACAATCATTCAAGCCAACGCCGCTTCGAGGCTCAGCTTAATTCAAACGTTTGATTCTTGGAGGGCAGGTAGATGTACAACCTGTTTGTTACAGCGCAAGATGGTGCGTGGGAGTCACCAAGCTACGAATACGACCGTAGTAGGTTTCTTGAATACACGAACGAATCGCTAGCTGAGAAGTTCAAGATTCTTGGCGCAGAGCAAATTGAATATCTGAAAAATATTCCCTGCCTATTTACGTACGAGGGTTTTAGGGGCGGCGTGAAGATAGGGCGCCTGACGGATATTCGTGAGCGAGGAAAGACAATCGTCATCGGATACGAATTTCATCCACGGATTCAGGCCATCCCGCATGAGCGAATTGAGCAAATATCCGCGCTTCTTGATATCCGAAAGTGGGAGATGAATCGTACACACTGGGCAATTAAAGATGAGAATCTTTTTGAACGCCTGAGGTCGTCAGGATTGGCTCACAGAAACACTCAGGATTGGCCGCAAAGGTTATCAAAGCGGCAGCCATCGGAAACAAAAAGCCAAACATCTCGGGTAAGCACAGTCGCCGGCTTCATCAAAAAAGTCCTTACGGAAATTGAAAGCAACGGAGCAGAGGTCTTCTATAGAGGGCACTCCGATAGGAGAAAGTACAAGCTAGAGCCGTCTCTGTTTCGGAAGGATGATCGCGGAAACTACACCTATCTTCACAATGAGCATATTCTTTATCGAGAGTTAATCGTTTCCAACGCAGATGATTTTGACGCAGATCACCACACACTAGATCGTCTAGTTAGAATGCAACATTATTCCCTTCCGACGCGCCTGCTGGATATAACATCAAATCCGCTTATTGCGCTGTATTTTGCGTGCAAATCGAAATATGGAGAGTTGAAAAATGGAAAGTATGAGGGGGAGGTTGAAGGCGAGGTTGTCGTGTTTTCAATTTCTGCGAACTACATCAAATACTTCGACTCTGATAAGGCAAGTTGTATCGCGAATTTGGCTCGCCTTCCGAAGACAGAAAAAGACGCTATCGACTTCAGTATTTCTGATGGTGTCACCTTTAATGAACAGCTATCTATAAAGCGCCTTACGCATTTTATCAGAGGGGAGAAGCCGTTCTTTGAACCAGAAATTGTGCCTTCTCACCTGAAGGATATTGTGTGCGTTAAGAGCAAGAAAAACAATGCGCGTATTCACTCGCAATCAGGCGCTTTTTTGTTGTTTGGCTTGGATGCGGTCTTGGATGAGAGTGGGTCAGAAGATATTAAGGTAATAAGAATGTCTGTTTCAAATAAAGCTGGGATATTGGCTGAGCTCGATCGACTTAATATTAATGAAAGTACGGTCTTTCCTTACATCGAAAGTTCAGCGAAATACGTGGCAAATAAGTATAGATTTATTGCGCCAAAAATCTAACTATTCACAGCTGGCGCGAGTGTCAACTTCTGGCCGGTTGCTGCCTCTAGAGAAGTGCAGCAATCGAGTCGTTGGCGATGAAGGTGAAATTAACCTGCATTTTTCAAATGCGTGTAGCTGTAATTGTGGTCATCACACGTTGTGATGGCTTAGTATAGGTTTACATTATTTATTTCACAGCGAGCGGAACTTGCTTTTACACTTATCACTTCTTGATATGAGGTGAAAGAAAAATTAAAATCCATTGAGTTGCTATCGCTGCCGTTAGCGTAGAGATTGTGTGATTCGTCTGAAGATTCGGAGTCTGTCTGTGTCGAAAATGTTTGTCGTCCTTTGTACTCGATGTCTAAGGTGCACTCTACTTCCACATCAAGGAATGCGCCTCCACTATAATTTGTAGTAAGATCATAACTCAACGTTGCATCGCAATCACGGTAATAGTCCCCTGAATAGCTCTGATTGCAATCCAGGCTTGCTTGTGAAATTGAAATGCAAACTTTAGCATTGGTTTTATATTCCGTTTCACAATCTGCTTCGCTTACTCTTTGGTCTTTTCGGCGTTGAATTTCAGCGGCTATGGCTTTGTTAAGCTCTCTTTGTTTGCTGACCTCCTGTTGAGTCATAGGGGTGCAAGATGAACCATTTTTCTTGAATCCACTATTACACGTCCATCCGCTTCCATAAACGTCGATGCTTGCGTTCTCAGGAACAACAACTTTCGCGCACGCTTGCCCGGCCTTGAAATATCCTCTATTGCATGCCCATCCACTACCGTAAACATCGATGCTTGCGTTCTCAGGAACGACTACTTTCGTACAGACTTGTCCGGCCTTGAAATACCCTCTATTGCATGCCCATCCACTACCGTAAACGTCGATGCTTGCGTTCTCAGGAATGACGACTTTCGCGCACGCCTGTCCGGCCTTGTAAAATCCTCGATCACAATCCCAACCGTTCCCAAGAATATTAGGGTGTGAATTGAGTGGAAGGTCAGCTGCAAATGACGTGCTGGAGGCAATTAGTGTCAATAGCAAAAAAATTAATTTCATGTGTTTAGCCCTATAGAAAAATAATATTTAAGCGAACTGACAGGTAAAAGCCGAGGGCGGCGTATCCCAAAGTTAAGCTGGAACGTATACCAATCTACTGCAATTTTCCAATTCAGCTGATCACGCCGGGTTCAGCTGCACTGTCGCGTTTCACAATGCCGGTAAGTGTTTCCACTGCCCATTGGTATCCCGCTAGCACTCTGTCGGCATCTGGAAGATCAGATAGCTCCGCCTCTGAAATGTGTGTCACTCGATTTCTGATCTGTCGGAGTGCATGCAATTCGTCCTCCAATCCGTCCGGGGCAATACGGCTTATGAGAGCATGCAGAGGTGCATTTGCTGTTTCATCACCTTTAAAATGACGAGCGAAAGCGCGTACAGCGTGCTCGAAAGCTACGCCGCCTTGCAGCAGCGCCGCGAGCGGATGTCCTGATTTCAGCAGCGATCTCGACTCTTCCATGAGAGTTTCTGAGTCACCAACAGTCACCCGTGTAGACGCCGCAGCGCTATGGGTAGGCCGTATCTTGAGGACTAAGTCGTGCAGCGATAGAAGCCGATCGTTGACAGCCTTAAACGAGTCCTTGTCATCTGATTGTTTTTCGACCCGTTTGTATTGGCCAAAAAAGAACATGATGAAGAACAAAACGGCAAAGAAAGTGCTTAAGGCGCCTTTTATTTCTGCCGGTGGCTGCCAAGGCGCAAACGCACCATAGGCAACGATGCAAACCGCCAGCGCAACTGGCAAAAAAAAGCCTTTTACTACGGCCCAAGCGAGAATGAAGAAGCGTCGGATTTTCGGACTGAGCTGCATTGATGTTCTGCCAACCAATTGAGTAGAAGACGCAAACGGAGCAACGTTTTTCGCCATTTGTGTCTGATAACGTTCCTTGTTTATGCATAACCTCTTGATCGGCTGTGTATCGCGTTAGAAGCGGAATGCTGCGGGGGAGGAAGCGACATGAAACAAAATGACATTACTGAGTACCAGTCATATTGTCTACGGTCTGCTTCTGGCCGATTTCTGCCTGTCGCGAAGCGACCCATAGCGACCCAATATAGATAGTCCGTCCCGCCTTCACCGATACTGGTAACGGTTGGCAGGTAGCTGTCAGCAAGGGTGGAACATGCACCTGTAGACTACGAATAAAACGACCCAAACGCATGACGTTCGCCGCTTTAGTTTCGAGTCTGCAGGTGCGCTTGCGCTTATCTCATGGGGCAAACATTGAGGCGAGCGCCGCGCCTGAAAGCACCACCGCAACAAGAGCCACGGCCTGCTGCCGTAGCCAGCTGGGTTTGGCCAGCAACTGCGCCTCTAGTTGTTCGATTCGAGCCTGGGTTCGTTGCTGGTTTTCCAGTAATTCGCTCATCTTCGACTCGACGCGCCCCAGACGCTGGACTAGCAACTCGCTTGCGTCGCTCATTTCTTTCAACGACACCACCATCGAGGTCGACAGGCGTTCCCTCGCTTGGATTTCACTGCCCAACAGCTTGGTCACTCGCTCGATCTGCTTCTGGTGAGCCCCCTGAGCATCCCTCTGCTGGGCTAACTGGCGCGAGGACGCTGCATTGAGTTGCTCCTGCATCCGGGTGCCGTTCGAGAAGGCCAGGCTCAATGCCTGTAACTCCGTCTCATGGTTGTTCTGTGCGGCGGCCAGCTGATTCACTGCATGCCTGCAGTACTCATAGCCATCGGCCAACGCCAACAGTTCGTCGATCTGATGCTTGAACTCGTAGAGCACTACCAACGCACCGTTCTGGTTGCCTTCCAGGGTCTGGGTATCCGCTTGCAGGCGTTCGATCTCGCGCACCAGAGCATCATTGAAACCGCGCAGTACATTGTTGTTCACGGTATGCACCTGGGTGACCAGTTGCACCACGCTCTGTGTCACCTCAAGGCTCGCGCCAAATTCGGTCAGCAATTTGGCCAGGTCTTTGTCGTTCCTGCCTGACAAGCCACCCCAGAACGAGTCCCAACTGCCCTGATTCTGAAAGTCGTTCAATTGCGCTCTGGTCTTCGAACCACGCTGTATCGCGGCGTTGAGCTTTTGCAGGCCTTCATGGAAGTCTTTCAGCTGGTTCTCTTCGGAGCGCGGCGCCGGCAGCAACTTCTGCACCGGTTGACGGACTACTTCAGCGGCTGGCGACCCGGTAAGTACAACTCTGCCACCCAGAAAATTGAACACGTCAGGACTCCTGCGAAATACGATTGGTTGGCAAGAGTGCCGAAAAATCGATTGCACGCACGCTGGTGTGCCGAGCCAGCCGTTCGCCGTGGTTTATTGCTTCCCTGGCAAGCGCATCTACCGAATGCGCATATTCGATCAGCCCTTCGGCCATCAGCCATTCGTTTTCCTGCACCTTGATAAGCTGCAGCGCCGCCTCTCGTTTGGCTTCCAGCGACTCGCTCCACCCGGTCTTGAAATCCACCAGGTAGGCAACGATAGGGGGCACGAGGTTCTGCAAGTGATAACTGCACAGCCCGAAACCGATGGCCGACAGCACGCAGGATATATAGGGTGCTGCCATCCCGGTCAGCGGAATCAGTTGCGACTCTATCACCGGTTCCAGGCCGTCCCAGAGCACCAACGTGCCGCTGACGACTACGGTCTCGACGATTTTCTGGATCAACTCTTCCCGGCTCATCGACTGCGCGCCTTTATACAGTTGCCAGGCGCCGTGAGCGAGGTCGAAAAGGTTGCGGGCGAGGTTGTAGACTTGGCGGATCGCCTTGGATAAGGCATTGACGATGAATTCGACGATGCCGTTGAGTAGCTTCAGGGGGGCCTCGATGATTTTCTCGATCACCGCCCAGATCTTTTTGAGGAAGCGCTCCACGCGCTGTTTCAGGCGGGCAGCGCCACCCATGAACACATCCACTAGTTCGTCTTTAACGGCCATGATTGCGGCCGAAGTCAGTTGTTCCAGCAATTGCCACCCTGAGTTTTTCAGCGCCTCTTTGCTAGCACCCAGAGCGACGTCAGTGGCATTGCCCAAGGTGTCTTTGAGCTTCTTAGCTTCGATGTTGCTGCGGGTGCCTTGTTCCTGATGCAATTCCTGGCGCTTGTTGATGGGCGGGTTTTCGGTCCTGATCAGGTGTGCTTCCAAAGCAGCAGCTGTTTCGGCCGAGTCCATGGTCACGAATTTCACCTTGCATCCCGCTTCTATTTGCTCGGAAAGCTTGTACGGTTCGCCTTTTTTGTTGCCGTTGCGATGGTCGTTCAGGTGTCCGTCCTGCCAACGCTGTCGCATGTTGGTGCTATCGCCGATATAGACCAGCTTGCCGCTCGCGTCATACACCACATAAACGCCGGGTTTATCGGGCAGTTGGCTGGTGCTAGAGGTATCGGCAGCGCTGAGATCGATCTCTCCATCGAACTGCAAGGTAGCAAGTGAACCGATTCCCGCTGACAAGCTTTTCAGCAGAATCTCCTTCCACGCTACCCCGCGATTGGCAACATCCACCGCACTCTGCGCCGACGTGGCGACAAGGGTGTCCTTGCCAGCCTGCAATGGGTCGGCGGTCTTGGCATTCGGGCGGGAGTTCTTCTTGTTGCGAAAGCCGGCGATCAGTTTTCGATTGGTGTTCTCGATCGCGCGATCAACGATAAGGTTTGCCAATGGAGAGAGTGACTGTTGTTCGTAAAGTGGGCCCATGATTTCTTCTCGAAAAAGCTTTTCTGTTTGGGGGCGAACTACTGAGACGGAAGCTATCAAAGTGACACTATTGGTTCCACCTGATAATGACGTGCTTGAAAAAAAGAAGTGTTCAGGGTGCTGCCAACGAGGCCCGAACCGTCAGGAGTTTTTCCTAACATGGATGCTCACACCAACGAAAACCTGCTCGACCTGATCAATAGCCAGGGCGAGCCCCTAGTACCCTATCGCGAGGGCTGTACTTTCTTCCGCCACTTGAATTCGTATTCGAAGTGCTTGGCATGAGTTGCCCAAGCAACGCTACGAGCAAAATTATCGGCCCGGCTGGTTGATCTGGAAGCCCTACACTCAATGTCGTGTCCTTGTTCACCATACTTTCCAGAGTGAAGTGTGCAGCGCTCACTGGTCTAGGCTGCTGGAAGCGGAATGGCAGTTGATGTGCAAGACTCTCCCTGAGGAGCCGACTACCCTGGCCAATCTTGAAACGCTGGCTAATAACCCGCTGATGGTCATGCTGGGCGCTCCAGGCTCCCGCGAGCGGATGCTGCAACTGCTGGCCGAGAATGATCTGGTCGCTTGCAACTGATTGAGTCGCTCCTGAACTCTTAGGCATCTATTGGTCGGTTGCTGCCTGTCGCAGTCACGGCCTCTAACCAGTGACGTGGGTTTTGGTACACCAGGAAAGGTGTGGCTGGTTTCCGAGTCCGATAAATAAGGTCCCCACGCTCTGTGCAAAAAATGGTGGCCGATTCACCATAAACGCCGTTACGAGTAACGCGGCGGAACTCACACGGCGAAAAACTCGTTCGGTTCCTTGGGCTTCGGCTCGGCTGGCCTACCCAACACAAAATATGTGTATTGGTATTCATCCCCTGGGTTGGTCTTGACTGTCACGTCCAGCAACCGCCAACCCGCTATAAGCAGCTTGTTGGCTTCCTCAACTCCTTGAACTTCCTTCGATACTGCCGCTTCACTCATCTGCATCGGTTTTGCTCCTGTTTGAGGTTGGCCTGAGTGTAGCCGCGACGACCAGCTCGCCATGCTACGCATTCCGCCGCAGTTGATGGGGGGAGTGCCACAGAATGTTGGGGG
>NZ_JBYSYZ010000046.1:4748-43720 GCF_058783925.1 Pseudomonas sp. FW305-70 | reverse complement strand
ACTTCATAGATATCACTGCCGTCACCGCCGGCCATCGTATCGGCACCACCACCGCCGATGAGCACGTCATTGCCCGCGTCACCATTGAGGATGTCGTTGCCACCCAGGCCGTTCAGGATGTCGTTGCCATCACCTCCGCTGGCCACGTCGTCGCCTGGCGTGCCGATAAAAATGTCGGCACCGGCGGTACCGACAAACACTGCACCGAGGGTCACCGGGGCCGTGGCGTCGGACGCAATGCTTTCGGCCACACCGAAGTCATCCACGAAATTGACCACCACGCGCACCTGATCGCCGACCTGATCCTGGCCAAGCGTGAACGTGCTAGCGGTGGCTCCGGCGATGTCGACGAAGGTGACCCCGTTGGTCTCCTGCCACTGGAAGGTGAACTGCGGATTGCTGAGGCCATCGACGTCGACGATGGTCGACAGGTCGGCGGTCAACACCTGGTTCAGAAACGCAAACCCGAGGATGCCCGGCCCTGCGGTCGGTGCGTTGTTCGCCGACGAGTCGACGATCTCCAGCGTACCATTGCCATCCTGATACACCGCGCGAACGCGGATGTTCAGCCCGGCGACATCGTCCGCCACCCTATAGGTGGCACCCGTCACCCGCGATGCCTCGCCGGCGGCGAGAATGGTGATGTCATCATAGATGCCCGAACCGGCAATGGTTTCGACCTGCCAGTAGTAAGCCACCGGTCCGGTAACCGCACCGGTCGGATTGGCCGCACCCACGCTGTTGGCGTCGCGTATCGACTGACCGCTGACGCGCAGCAGTTGGCCGGCGACAGGCGCATCGACACGCGCACCAGTGGTAGCATCGAGGATCGCCAGACGCCCCACAGGAGCGCTGTTCGAGGCGGTGCCAACACCGGAGGCCTGCGCCTGGTCAGCGAACTGCAAGCGCTCGATGCCGGTCAGGCGATCGACGCCATCACGCCCGGCCACCAGGTCGGTCACGATGACGGCGTTGCCTTCGACAGCGACCGTGTACTCCGACGCGTTACCGGAATACAACGCAGTATCGAAGTTGTCAGTGCCGGTCAGAATCTCCCGCACGATGACCAGTTGGCCCGGGTTGTAGGTACCGTTGAGCATGAACGGCACCAACGGCTCCATGCTGTCGAACGTAGCGATTTCCGCGCCGGTGCCATCAGCGTTTGCCCGTACGCTGATGCGTACGTTCAGCCACTTGTCACCGTCGATGATGTCGTCACCACCGCGACCTTCGATGAGGTCGCTGCCGCTGCCACCGAGGATGATGTTGCCGCCGTCGAAGAACGTAGCTCCCGCTGCCAGCAGATCGGACAGGCCGTTGATCAGGCTGATGTTGGTCAGCACACTGCCGGTTGCACCCGCAGTAGGTAGCGTTGTCGCATCTGTGCTATCGCCACGCAGGTAATCACCGTGGGACGAACCCGACAGACCTTCCATGGCGTCGAAACGCACCAGCGTCGACGCTCCCGATCCCGGCATCGGAGGTACATCGAAGAAGCGGTCGCTGAAATCGATGCTCACGCCTTGGGCGAGCCCCTTGAAGGTCGCCCAGTCATAGCCCGAGCCGCCGATATAGCGGTCACCAAAGCCGAGACTGCCGACCATGATGTCGTCGCCGCCTTCGCCGTTGAACTTATCGTTCTCGTTGCCGCCGACGTATACATCGTGGCCGATCACAGGGTCGTTGCCGAGCGGGTCGAAGTTGTCGCCAGGTGCACCGTCCGAAGTGCCCTTCTCGATCCAGTCGTCGCCTTCGTTACCCATGTCCTGCTCGTTGGCCTTGCTGCCCAGGATGAAGTCGTTGCCCTGGCCACCAATGGCTTCGGAGGCGTCCTCACCGGTAATGATGAAGTCGTTGCCGAACCCGCCAATGATCAGGTTGACGCCGTTGCCTCCGTGCAGCACGTCATTACCGTCGCCACCCTGGAGGTTATCGTCGCCGCCAGTGTCGGTAATGATGTCGTCGCCGGCGCCACCGCGCAGCTGGTCGTTGCCGTCACCGCCTTCGATGCGATCGTTGCCGCCATCGCCCCAGACAGTGTCGTCGCCTTCACTGGAGATGAGGATGTCTGCGTCGTCGGTACCGCCCAGCACGATGTGCTCGTCACCTGTGTACTTGATGTAGTTGGTGTCCGCCCCCGAGGTCAGAGGGTTGTCGCGGAACACCACCTGCTCGCCATTCGGGCCGAGCGGATCGGCGGCGGCCAGGCCTTCGTTGAATTGCCTGCCCGGGTCCACTTCCAGGTAGAGTCCCGGGGTCGAGAACACCAGGCCCGGCAAGTGAGTGGCCGAAGTGTTGGCCATGATCAGCTTGGCAAACGAGTTGCTTTCAAGTTCGGCATTCATCGACAGGCCAGAGGTACGCTCCAGGTAGTAGAAGCGGTCGCCGTCCTGCAGTTTTTCCAGCTGGTTCTCGAACACGAAGTTGAAGGTCGAGCCGAGCATGCCGCCGAACGGGGTTTTCTGTTCGGCCAGGCCGCCGATCCAGAGGTCGATGGCATCGACGCCAGTGACAGTCACACCCCTCAGGTCGTCGGCAGTGCCCAGCACGCCATCCGTGCCGGCCAGCGTTACGTTGGCATAGTCACCGGTGCTGTTGAGGAAGTCCAGACGATCGACTGGCTCCGTAACACCACCATCGCCAAACACCAGCAACATCGCCGCAGCGCGTTTGCCTTCCAGCGTGGTCGCCGCCGTGATCGTGTCATGCGTGCCGTAGGCCGCGATGAAGTTGATCAACGACTCCGGATGTTTGAGGTGCTGCACCAGGTCGACCCAGCTGGTGTACGGCTTGAGTTGGGTATCACCGGTTTGGCTGTAGATGTCGCGGCGGATCGCGTTGAGCGAGGGAATCCCCACGTCGCGGCCACGGGCGATGTTGATCGCCGGCAGGTCGAGCGGCAGGCCGAGCAGGTTGTTGCGCAGCGCCTCGGTGACGAACTCGTCGATTTCGTTACCGGCTTGCCGGGTCACCCCACGTATGATCGCACTGGTCGCATCCTCTGCCGACACGCCACTGGCGGCGAACGCCAACGGGTTGAGGAACGCCGCGATCAGGCCGAGCTGCTGAGCGGGATCAGCGCTGTTTGGATCGCTCACCACGTTGAAGTCGATGTCGTAGCGATCGACGGTTTCGGTCAGCATCGAGTGGCCAAACCGATACACGGTGTGGGCGAACTCGGCAACGATCGAGGGGTCGAGGTCAACGTCATAGACCTGGGTCGGTGCGAAGAACAGGTCGATGTTAGGCTGGATGGTCCGCGCAAATTCCTCGAACACCAGGTGCTGGTACTGCATCTCGGTACCGAACTTGGCAGCCTGGAACAGGCGCTCGCCATTCCACACCAGCGCATCGAACTCGGCCTGGTTGGTTGGCAATGCACTCACCGGAGTGAGCAGCCACTCGTTGAGGAAGGCCACGTCACCCGAATCGAGCACGGTGTCCTTGGTCTGCGCAACCAGCCGGTTGTGCTCGGAGTGGAAGATCGCATGCACCGCGGTCAGGCCGATGTTCTCGTTGACCCGGCCGTCGCCGGCGATGTAGTGAGCATCGAGCAGCTCGTTGTCATAGGTTAGGTTGTTGCCGCCTGGGCCAACAGGCTGCGCATTGCCGACATCGGTGTCATCGTCCGCCAGCAGATCCCCACCAACGACGACCGGCACGGCATTGTGAGCGATGTCGGCGAGGAACTGGTGACCGGTGCGCACGGCATTGCTCAGGTCAATCGGCGCTAGCGGATTGCCTTCGACAAGTTCGTCATCAGGCGTGCCGCCAATACCGTCAACCCCTGTCATCACCACCATCGGGAAGCCGTTCGGCCCCTTGATGAAATTGCCATAGGCGTCGGTCGCCAACAGCGGGCCACTATCGACATCGGCATCGGTAAGGTTAATACCCAGGATGTCGCGGGCCTGTGCCTTGACCACTTTCCAGGTCGCCATGCCACCCAGTTCGATGTCATCCGAGGTACCAAACTGGCCATCCGCCCCCAGGTCACGGTTGGTGATCAGCCTGCCGGTCGCTATGGGGCCGTTGTCAGTCATTTGATAAGCGCGCAGGAACACCTGGTGCGACGGATGCGAGCTATAGGTCTGGTTCTGGTCCACGAACGGCGTGGTGGTGTTGGTGTGCTCATGGATGTCGTCGGCCGTGCCGAGAATGCCATCGGCCCCCGGCTGGTTGGTCGCGCGGGTCAGAACCATGAAGTTCGTCGGGCTACCTGGGACAAACAGTGGATCATCCGGTTGCAGCGGGATGAACACGGTGCCCGAACCACCTTTGGTCACCAGGTCCAGGCCATGATCGAAGAACTGCCCGAAGAAGGTCATCCAGGCGTTGAACGGCGCGGACAACCCCGCGTCCGCCGTGGTGTTCTCGAACAGGTACACATCGCGGTCGTCGTCAGTGCCGAACTCACCGTCCAGGCCGGGGCTGGCGACTATCGATACGCCATCCTTGAGCACGTCGTCATTACCCGCCAGGCCGAAGTTGAGCACACCGTCCGCGCCCGGGTCGAAAGCCGTGGCATAGGCCGCCGGATTGTTCGACGTCTGGTCGACGATCAGGTTACTGATGGTGCGCGGCTGCGAGTCAATCACAATGCCGTTGTCCTGCGCATACGACGTTCCCTGTTCCGCCGGATTGAAGACCGGATCGGTCACCCGCGGAAAGAGGTTATCGGCGGCGCCGAACTCGGTGTTGTTGGTGCCGTTGAGGTTCAACAGGTTGTTGTTCGACCCGTCGACCGTACGCAGGCCCAACGGCGCGCGGATGTTCGGGATCAGCGAGAGGATGTCCTGACCAGACGCTTCAGCCTCGGCAATCTTGATCTGGTCAAGAATGAAGTTGAGGTCGGAGCGGACCATGTGCAGGCCTGCGCCACCCGCGGTGGCATCGACAACCGGGGTCTGCGCCGTTGGCACGACCGGCGCGCCGGGAGCCACCACTGAAGTGGGTTGCGAGAACAACACTTCAGTCGTGCCATGACCGTCCTGGTAGATCGCCTTGACCCGCAACGACAATCCGGCAAGGTCGGGAGATACCTTGAAGGTGGTGCCGTCGGCACTCTGGAACGCCAGATCGCCAGCCGGCAACAGGACGATGTCCTCGAAAACGCCGCTGCCTGGGTCTGCTTCGAATTGCCAGAAGTAGGACACCGAACCGTTGATCAAGCCCTGCGGATTACCCGCCGTGACGTTGTCGCCATCGCGCACCCCGGCCACGCTGACAGTCAGTATATCGCCCACGACTATCGCGCCGCCGTTGCCATCCGTGACAGTCGGACTGCCAGTCGGTTCGGCATTGAGTCCATCCACCAGCACCAGCTGGTTATCGGCGAATTGCAGGCGTTCGATATGCAGCAGGGTATCGGTGCCGTCACGGCCCGCTACGCTGTCTGTCACCGTATAGACGTCGTCCTCCAGATCGTCGGTACCGCGGTCGTCGACGGTCACCGTATACTCGTCCTGAAGCCCGGAGAAAATGGCGGTGTCGAAGGCCTCCCCGTCAGTCGAGGTGCCGGGCATGATTTCCCGCACGGCCTGGAGCTGACCAGGGTTGATGGTGCCGTCCAGCATGAGCGGAATCATATCGATCATGCTGTCGAAGGAGGCGATTTCGGGACCGGTATGGTTGACGTCAGCCGGATCATAAACGGCAATCCTGACGTTGATCCATTTGTCACCGTCGATCAGGTCATCGCCACCGCGACCCTCGATCAGGTCACTGCCATCGCCGCCGAGGATGATGTTGCCAGTGGCAAAACCGGTGGTCGGCAATCCGGCATCGGCCAGGAACTGCTCCAGCCCGCGGATCAACGCCACATTGGTCAGCGCACTGCCTGTGGTACCGCCGTGGTTGATGATGGTGTCGGCATTGACATTATCGCCTTTGAGCACATCGCCGAAGCTCGAACCGGACAAGCCCTCGACCTCGGCAAAACGGTCGAGAATCGAGGCCGGCGAGGCCCCGACCGGATTGAACACACCGGTGTTCTGGTTTGGCGCATTGCCGTGTGGCTGTGCCAGCGCGGCCATGGTCAGGTCGGCGGTCACGCCGGTCCTGTCATTCTTGTAGGTCACCCAGTCGAAACCGGACATGCCGTCCATCTTGTCCTGAGCGTCGCTGCCGGTGAAGATGTCATCGCCACCCTCGCCGATCATTTCGTCGAAGCCGGGACCACCGATAAAGATGTCGTTGCCTATCACGTCGTCATTGAGCAACGGCGAGGCGTTATCGCCAGGCGCACCGTCTTGGGTGCCCATCTCGATCCAGTCATCACCTTCGCCACCGGTAGGTGGCAGGTTGGTCTTGGCACCGAGAATGAAGTCATCACCCCGGCCGCCGAAGGTAAGGGAGATGTCTTCTGTGGTGATGATGAAATCCTGGCCATCGCCACCCAGGATCAGGTTTCCACCCGCCAGCATGCTGCCGGCCACGATCACATCGTTACCGTCATTACCTTCCAGACGGTTGTCACCGAACGAGTCGCTGATGATGTCATCACCCGCGCCACCCAGTACCGCGTCGTTCCCGGCGCCACCTTCGAGACGGTCGTTGCCGCCGTCGCCGTAAAGGGTGTCATCACCCTCGCCGGAAATGAGGATGTCATTGCCGGCGGTGCCGCCCATGACGATATGGTCTTCACCGGTGTATTGCAGGTAATTGGTGTCTGGACCCACGGTGTCTGGGTTGTCGCGAATCACCAGCGACACGACTTCGACGCCGTTGATCAGGATGCCGCCCGTCGGGTCGGCTCGGCCGTCCGCGCCAAGGCCGGTGAACTGAGCGGTCTGATCCACCTCGAGGGTGAACGTCGGTGTCAGGAACACAGTGTTCGACAGGTGGGTGACATCGGAGTTGAGCATGATCAGCTTGGCAAAGGAGTTGTTTTCCAACTCGGTGCCGAAGTCCAGGCCCGCGGTACGCGCCAGGTAGTAAAAGCGGTCGCCGTTCTGCAATGCCTCCATCTGGGTTTCAAACACGAAGTTGAAGGTCGAGCCGAGCATGCCGCCGAACGGCATCTTCTGTTCGGCGAGGCCACCGACCCAGAAGTCGATGTCGTCCACACCGGTAGTGGTGACGCCATTGACCATGGCGTAGATGCCCGAACTGTTAAGGAATGCCACGCGATCCGCTAAATCGGCGGTAAAGGTACGCGCATTGGCCGTGCCAGCATTGATCACCGCGCTACCGCCAAACACCAGGGCAGCAGCGACCGCACGCATCTCGGCCATCGTATCAACATCGGCTGCCGTCAATGCCCCGTGGGTACCGAAGGCCGCGATGAAGTTGACCAGCGACTCGGGGTGCTTTAGGTGGTCCGCCAGGTCAGCCCAACTAATGTACGGCCTCAGTTGGCTGTCGCCGGTCGATGCGTACATCTCACGACGCGCTTCATTCAAGGTAGGGATGCCAGTGTCGCGACCACGCGCCAGGTTCAGAGCCGGCAAATCGAGCGGCAGACCGAGCAGGTTGTTGCGCAAGGCTTCGGTGACGAACTCATCGATCTCGTTGCCGACCTGGCGGGTCACACCTCGAATGATCGCCCCTGCCGCTTCGTCCGCGGTCGCTCCGCTGCCGGCGAACGCCAGCGGGTTGAGGAAGGCCGCGATCAGACCCAGCTGCGAGTCCGGATTGTTCGGATCAGTGAGCAGCGGATTGAACGCAGGGTCGAAGCGATCGACGGTCTCGGTCAACATCGAGTGACCGAAGCGGTACACCACGTGGGCGAACTCGGCGAGGATTGCCGGATTGATCGAGGTGTCATACCCGCTGGGCGCAAGGAACTCGTCGATCTGTGGCTGAACGGTACGCCCGAATTCCTCGAACACCAGGTGTTGGTACTGCATTTCAGTACCGAACTTGGCGGCCTGGAACAGGCGTTCACCATCCCACACCAGTGCCGCGATCCCGGCGGGTGTAGTCGGTATCGCAGCCACGTCGTCAGCCAGCCACTCATTGAGGAAGGCCAGGTTACCGGAGGCAAGGATAGTGTCCTTGGACTGCTGGACCAGACGGTTGTGCTCGGAGTGAAACACATGGTGCACGGCGGTCAGGCCGATGTTCTCGTTTACCCGGCCGTCGCCGGCAATATAGTGGGCGTCGAGCAGTTCGTTGTCATAGGTCAGGTTGTTGCCGGTCGGGCCAACGGGCTGCGCATTGCCGACAAGGGTGTCGCCATCCGCCTGCAGAACGCCACCGACGACGACGGGTGCAGCATTGTGGGCAATGTCATCGAGGAAGGCATGCCCGGTACTCACGGCGTTGGTCAGACTGATCGGAGCAGCCCGGTTGCCTTCAACCAGTTGCGTGACGTCATCCGCTGTCCCGGCGATGCCGTCGGCACCGTTACTGATGCGAATCACCACCTGCGGCATGCCGCCAGGCCCGCGAATGAAGTTGCCGTAAGCATCGGTTGCCAGCAACGGCACGTTGTGTACATCGGCATCGGTCAGATCGATGCCGAGCATGTCACGGGCCTGCGCCTTGACCACTGCCCAGGTCGCCATGCCGCCATTTTCGCCGCCGGTAATCAAGCGCCCCGTGGCAACAGGGTCACCTGCCGCGTTGAGGACGTACTCACGCAGGAACACCTGATGCGAGGGGTGCGAGCTGTAGGTCTGGCTTTGGTCGACGAACGGCGAGGTGGTGTTGGCCTGGCCATCATCAGCCGTGCCGACTACGCCGTCCGCACCAGCGGTACGCACGGCACGTGACAGCACCATGAAGTTGGGGCCGCCCGTTACGAACAACGGATCGTCCGGCTGCAGCGGAATGAACACAATCTCGGTAGCGCTCTTGGTGACCAGGTCGAGACCGTGGTCGAAGAACTGGCCGAAGAAAGTCATCCACGAGTTGAAGCCGGCGGTCAGGCCGACGTCCGGTGACTCGTTGGGAATGAAGAACACTTCCTTGTCATCGGCCGTGCCGAACACGCCATCCAGGCCAGGGCTGATCACCGGAGTGGCGCCGCCGTTCGCCGCTACCGCGGCCGGGTTGTTGGCAGTCTGGTCGACGATCAGGTTACTGATAATCCGTGGTTGCGGATCGATCACCGTCCCGGTTCCTGCGTATTGCGCCGATAGAAAGGAAGGATCAAGCAGGCGCGGAAAATCAGCGTCCGCCGCGCCGAAATCAGTCTGGCCAGTGACCAGGTTGTTAAAGCTGCCATCGACGGTACGCAGACCGAATGGCACCTGAGTGTTGGGAAGCAAATCAATGAGGCTGGTGCCGGCGGCATTCGCTTCGGCGATAAAGATTTGCTTGAGGATGAACTCCAGGTCCGCTTGGGTGAAATTGGCCATTTTGGATTGCCCTCGATCTGTCTGGGTAAAGGCGCGGGACGAGAAAATCCTCCCGCGCCAAGTCAAGTGCTGGCTTGCGCAGTGTGTTGGTCATGTTTTTTTGCGAGAGCTGGCGTTACCCGGAACCCGGGATACGCGCCTGGAATTCGCGTAGTGAATGGCTCGCCGAACGGTCAGGCAGAGCAAGTACGACCCTTGGGCGGGCCATGGAAACAGGAGGTAAAGGCAAACTTGCTGGAAAGCCCCTTCACTCTGCAAAAGAACGCAATGATCGACATGCTCTGCTCCTTCCGGGAAATCACCGCGCCTTGCGTTGCCAAAACGATGACAAGCTTCAGGCGGGCGGGCCCCCCGATAACTAAGACTAAAGTTCCATAGCAAAACTTTGTCAATTTTACGTCGTTAAAACAGACGACCGGTGTTAGATCGCACAACTAGCTGTTTTTAAACGACATATGTAATTCTGAGTGCAGGTATAGAGCGAAATGTTATTTCTAACTGCCGGTGTGCAAATAACAAAGGAATAACGTCGCAGCACGTAACTGCCTAAGTACCTTTCATGTCCTTCCAGCCTTGGGTGGAGAGATTGCGCGCGCCGAACCGGAGGTACGGGTGGCCGTCGAAAAAGGCCTGAAGCAAATACAGAAAGCCTGGGCCGATCGTCTCGGCAGCCCTGATGCTGCATGGGCCGTCATCGCTCAATGTATGGGAGCGCTAGTCCTGTCCCGGGCAGTCGAGAAAGAACGAACTCGAAAGGAAATCATTGCCTCGACCCGCAAAGCGCGAGAGCAGTTCGCAACGCCAGATCATCGCTATCGCGGCAAAACCCTGGTCGATTCAGCCCTCCCTGAATTCCCACATCGAACGCATTCATGAGGCAATTGAGTGGAAGGAGAACGGGAGGGCATCCATTGCCCTCCCCTCCGTTTTCCACGTTCCCTGCGACAGTACTGACCAGTACCTCAAGTGGCCAGAATGAAGTCCGTCTGATCAACGGTCGCGCTGTTGACACCCACAAGGCGGATGGAGTCCGCTCCGATCCCGACCACCGTGTCCGCCCCGTTAGCCGTTATGGTCAGGCTGGGAGCGAACGTCGCGCTGGTGATCCCCATCGGCCTGAGATCGAGCAAGTCCTGTCCTGCGGCCGGATTGGCTGAGAAGTTCAGGATCGTGTCGTTGCCGAAACCCGCGGCACCAAACACGAACGTATCGTTGCCGGCCACGCCACCACTCATCACGTCGTTACCCCCAGCGCCGACGATGAAGTCGTTACCTGCACCACCCACGATCGTGTTGGCCAGCCCGTTGCCAGTGCCCACAAAGTTGCCGTTGCCGCCGAAAAACAGATTCTCGACGTTGGCATCCAGGGTGTAGCTCGCGAGTGAGGTCCAGATCGTGTCGTTGCCGCCACCGGCGTTCTCGCCTACCACGTCCCCGAGGTCGGTGACTTCGTAGACATCGCTGCCGGCACCGCCGACCATCGTGTCGGCACCGCCGTTGCCGATGAGGACGTCGTTACCCGCAGCGCTCACGAGCATGTTGGCCAGCTCGTTGCCGGTGCCCACGAAGTTGCCGCTGCCGCCGAAAAACAGATTCTCGACGTTGGCACTCAGGGTGTAGCTCGCGAGCGAGGTCCAGACCGTGTCGATGCCGGCACCGGCGAGTTCGACCGCCTGGTCCCCAAGGTCGGTGACTTCATAGATATCGCTGCCGCCACCGCCGACCATCATGTCGGCACCTGCGCCACCGACGAGGACGTCGTTACCCGCTCCGCCCGCGATCGTGTTGGCGAGCTCGTTACCGTTGCCCGCGAAGTTGCCGCTGCCGCCGAAAAACAGATTTTCGACGTTGGCACCCAGGCTGTAGCTCGCGAGCGAGGTCCAGACCGTGTCGCCACCACCACCGGCGAACTCGATCACCTGGTCCCCAAGGTCGGTGACTTCGTAGATATCGTTGCCACCACCGCCGACCATCGTGTCGGCACCTCCGGCACCGTTGATGATGTCGTTACCCGCACCGCCCACGATCGTGTTGTCGAGCACGTTACCGCCGCCCGCGAAGTTGCCGCTGCCGCCGAAAAACAGATTCTCGACGTCGGCACTCAGGGTGTAGCTAGCAAGCGAGGTCCAGACCTCGTCAATGCCGGCACCGCCGAGCTCGGTCACCACGTCCCCAGCGTCGGTGACTTCGTAGATATCGTTGCCATCACCGCCGGCCATCGTGTCGGCACCAAGACCGCCGATGAGCACGTCATTGCCCGCGTCACCATTGAGGAGGTCGTTGCCGCCCAGGCCGTTCAGGATGTCGTTGCCAGCACCTCCACTGATCACGTCGTCGCCTGCCGTGCCGGTCAATATATCGGCACCGGCGGTACCGACAATCACATCGCCGACCACGGTCGTTGGCGCGGAGAAGACCTGCTCCAGCGTGCCGAGGCCATCGGTGAAACTCGCGACAACGCGAAGGCTCAATCCGACCTGCGCCTGGGTCGGCGTGAAGGTCAAGCCCGTCGCGCCGGCAATGTCCGTGAAGGGCACGCCGATACCCCCTACTTGCCACTGATGCGTGACCACCCCAACTCCGTTGGCATCGGTGAACGCATCCGTGGCGGTCAAGGCCGAGCCTAACGTCGGGCTCGTATCGCTGATCAGCACCGTGCCAACCGGCAGGAGGTTGACGGGACTGCCGCCGAGCGGCGCAGTTGGCGCGGTCGGCGCCGAGAAAATGCTTTCCAGCACGCCGTGGCCGTCCTGATAGATGGCCCTGACGCGCAGCGCCAGTCCCAACTCAGCCGCAGTCACCGTGAAGGTCGAGCCGGTCGCGGTTCCTAGTCCACCTCCGAGCGCAATACCAATGTCGTCGAAGATACCGGTGCCTGGGTTCGTTTCGACCTGCCATACGAAGGCAATGGGACCGGTGATCGTACCGCCTGCAGTGACATTGTCCGCATCGCTGACGGTGTCGGCCAACACCGTCAACACTTGGCCAACGGCCGGCGTGCCATCGCTGATCCTCAGCAAGCCCACCGGCTCGGCGTTCAAGCCATTGACGAGAACCACCGACTGATCGGCGAACTGCAGTCGCTCGATACTGCTGAGCCTGTCAGTACCGTCCCGACCGACGACGCTGTCGGCCACGGTGATCGTGCCGTCGGCGTTCGCGATGACGGTGTAGTCGGCCAGAAGGCCGGTGTACAGGGCCGTGTCGAAGGAATGGCCAGGGTTAAGGGGGTCAGGCGCATCCGTCAGGATCTCACGGACGGCAACGAGTTGGCCGGGGTTGTAAGTGCCGCTGAGCATGAACGGCTCCAACTGGAGCATGCTGTCGAACGTTGCGATCTCCGGACCTGTGCCATCAATGTTCTGCCGCACGCTGATACGTACGTTGAGCCACTTGTCACCGTCGACCAGGTCATCGCCACCACCACCTTCGATGATGTCGCTGCCGCCGCCGCCGAGGACGATGTTGCCGGCGCCGAACTGATCGTCTGCCGTGCCCACAATGCCGTCCGGGCCGGCTGCTGCGGTGCCGACGAACGAGCGCAGGCCGCTGACCAGGTCGAAGTTGGTGAGCACGCTGCCCTGAGCACCGGCAGCCGCGATCACGGTGGCATCGGCATCATCGCCACGCAGGATGTCGCTGAAGTGCGATCCCGTCAGACCTTCCACCAGTTGGAACCGAGCCACGGTTGCGGCCAACTCCGGCAGTGGCGGCGCGATAGCGATCTCGGCGAGGCTCAGGTCGACGGACACGCCGAACGGGTCGTCCTTGAAGCCGGCCCAGTCGTAACCGGAGCCACCCAGGTAGCGGTCCCCCGCGCCGCCGTTGCCGAACATGATATCGTCGCCACCTTCAGCCATGAATCTGTCGGGCGCGCCGGTGCCGATGAAGATGTCGTTACCGCGTATCAAGTCGAGCCCGTTCGGGTCGAAATTGTCGCCGGGAGCACCATCGGCGGTTCCCCTCTCGATCCAGTCGTCACCTTCGTTACCCATCAGTTGTTCGTCGGCGAGACTGCCCATGATGAAGTCGTCGCCCGCGCCGCCGAAGACCTCCGAGGAGTCCTCGCCGGTGACGATGAAGTCCTTGCCTAAGCCGCCAAGGTTCAGATTCACGCCGCTGCCACTGTGGATGACGTCGTTGCCGTCGCCGCCATGAATGGTGTCGTCGCCGCCCATGTCGGTGATGATGTCATCGCCGTCGCCCCCGACCATGAAGTCGTTGCCGTAGCCACCTTCGAGGCGGTCATTGGCACCGTCGCCATAGAGCGTGTCGTCGCCGTCGCCGGAAACGAGAATGTCATTGACGGCCGAGCCACCGAGCACCACATGGTCTTCGCCGGTGTACTGCAGGTAGTTGGTATCAGGGCCGACCGTCGCAGGGTTGTCCCGAATGACCAGCGGCGTGAGGAGGATGCCGCCGACAGGATCGGTATTACCGGGCAGGTCGTCGATGGTGCCCACGATGCCGTCCGGACCGGCAATCACACTCTCGTTGAACTGCCTGGCCGGGTCGACCTCCAGGGTAAAGGCCGGAGTCAAGAACATGACAGCTGGGAGGTGGGTCGCATCGGTGTTGGCCATCACCAGTCTCGCGAACGAGTTGTTCTCCAACTCGGTGACGAAGTTCAGCCCCGCGTTGCGTTCCAGGTAGTAGAAGCGGTCGGCGTTCTGCAGCTTCTCCATCTGGGTCTCGAACACGAAGTTGAAGGTCGAGCCGAGCATGCCGCCAAACGGCATTTTTTCCTCGGCGAGGCCGCCGATCCAGAGGTCGATGTTGTCCAGACCGGTAATGGTGACGCCGGTCGGGCCACTCGCCCAGGCGCCGGTGCTATTGAGGAAGTCCAGCCGGTCCGCCGGCTCGCCGGCGCCGCCCAACACCAGGAGCGAGGCCGCGGCGCGCTTCCCGTCGAGCGTGGTGGCGCTGGTAATGGAGGCGTGCGTGCCATAGGCGGCGATGAAGTTGATCAGCGATTCCGGGTGCTTCAGGTGTTGCACCAAATCGGCCCAGCTGATGTAGGGCTTCAGGTTGCTGTCGCCGGTCGCGGTGTAGAACTCACGACGCGCCTCGTTCAGGGTCGGAATCCCGGTATCACGGCCGCGCGCGATGTTGATGGCGGGCAGGTCGAGCGGCAGGCCCAGCAAGTTGTTGCGCACCGCTTCAGTGACGAACTCATCGATCTCGTTGCCGACCTGGCGCGTCAAGCCGCGGACGATGGCACCGGCCGCCTGCTCCGGGGTCGGGCCGCTGGCCGCAAACGCCAGCGGATTGAGGAAGGCCTGAATCAGGCCGATCTCGCTGGAGGCGAAGTTGGGGTCCAGCCGGTCGATGGTCTCGGTCAGCATCGAGTGGCCGAGTCGGTAGACCGCGTGCGCGAACTCGGCGACGATCGCCGGGTCGATCTCGGTTTGATAATTCTGGTGTTCGCCAAGGAAGGGATCGATGTTCGGCTGAATGGTACGCGCGAACTCTTCGAACACCAGGTGCTGGTACTGCATCTCGGTACCGAATCTCGCCGCCTGGAACAGGCGCTCTCCGTTCCAGTGCAGGGCAGCGATCTCAGCCGCGGTTGTTGGCAACACCAACAATTGGGCATCAGGCATCAGCCACTGGTTCAGGAAGTTGACATCGTTGGAGGCGATGGCCACATCCTTGGTGTGCTGGACCAGACGGTTGTGCTCCGAGTGGAAAATCGCGTGGACGGTGGTCAGGCCGATGTTCTCGTTGACCCGGCCGTCACCGGCGATGTAGTGCGCGTCGAGCAGTTCGTTGTCGTAGAAGCCTGCGGCTACCGGTCCGCCGGCAACGAGGTCGGCATCGGCCGTCAGTGGCGCACCGGTCTGGCTGTCCACCGGAACGGCGCTGTGGGCGATATCGATGAGGAACTGGTGGCCGGTGCGCACGGCATTGACCAGGCTGATCGGCGCAGCAGGATTACCCTCGACGAGAACATCATCGGCGGTATCAGCAATACCATCCGGGCCCCTCATCATGACCATCGGGAAGCCGTTCGGGCCCTTGATGAAATTGCCGTAGGCGTCGGTGGCGAGCAGCGGCACGTTGTCGAAGTCGGCATCGGTAAGATTAATGCCAAGCAGATCGCGCGCCTGCGCCTTCACCACTTTCCAGGTGGCCATCCCACCGATTTCGACGTCGTCCGCAGTGCCGAACAGGCCATCGGCGCCCAGGTCACGATTGGTGATCAGCCTGCCGGTCGCCACCGGATCGCCGGCGGCATTAAACTCGTAGGCGCGCAGGAACACCTGGTGCGAAGGGTGCGAGGTATAGGTCTGGTTCTGGTCGACGAACGGCGTGGTGGTGTTTGAAGCCTCGTGGATGTCGTCGGCGGTGCCGAGGATGCCATCAGGCCCTGGCAGGTTGGTGGCCCGCGTCAGCACCATGAAGTTGGTCGGGCTGCCCGGAACGAACAGCGGATCGTCCGGCTGCAACGGGATGAACACCGTGCCGCTGCCGCCCTTGGTCACCAGGTCGAGGCCGTGGTCGAAGAACTGACCGAAGAAGGTCATCCACGGGTTGAACGGCGCGGACAGACCCACGTCCGGCGACTGGTTAGGCATGAAAAAGGTCTGGAAGGTCGTGCCGTCGGTACGGGTTCCAGTAATGACCTGCGCACCGTCCTTCAAGACATCGTCAACCGTGCCGAGGATGCCATCCAGACCGGGATCGAACGTGGCCGCGACCGCTGCCGGGTTGCTGGCGGTGTTGTCGGCGATCAGATTGCTGATGGTCCGTGGCTGCGAGTCAGTCACCAGGCCGCTGGTCTGAGCGTAAGAGGTTCCCGCTTCCGCCGTATCGAACTGCGCCGGAACCAGTCGCGGGAAGACCGTGTTGGCTGCACCGAACTCGTTCTGACCCGCCACCAGGTTGTTGAACGACCCGTCGACCGTGCGCAGGCCCAAAGGCAACCGTGCATTCGGCAGCATGCTGAGGAGATCCTCACCGGCCGCATTCCTTTCCGAGATCAGAATCTGGTCGAGAATGAACTGCAGATCGGCCCGGATATAGTGCACACCCGTGCTGGCGACCGGAGTCTCGGCCGGCAGCGGGGCTGCCGGTGGCGGAGCAACGCCGGCTACGACCGCTGCGGTTGGAGCAGAGAACGCAGTCTCAAGCACACCATTTTGATCCTTGTAGACGGCCCTGACGCGCAATTCCAGCCCGGCTAGATCCGGGGTCACCCTGAAGGTCGGCCCGGTTACGTGCGCCAATGCTGCGCCCCCGTCCGCAAGACGGGTGATGTCCTGAAAGACGCCCGTACCCGGGACTGCTTCGAACTGCCAGTAGAAGGCGATCGGTCCAGTGATGGCACCGCCGGCGTTGTCGGCATCGGTCACGTCGGCAGCCGATACCCTCAGCAGTTGACCCGTGGTCGGCGTAGCGTCCGGGGTGTTGCTGGCAGCGTCGAGGATGGTCAGCAAGCCCAGCGGGTCGTTGTTAAGCCCGACCCCGCCAGGCAGGGTGAGCGACTGATCGTTGAACTGCAGCCGCTCGATATTGGTCAGGCGGTCGGTGCCGTCGCGACCGACGACGCTGTCGACCACGGTGGTCACGCCGCCCACAGTGGTGACGGTATAGTCGAGCTGGTTGCCCGTGAACAAGGCCGTATCGAAGGCGGGGGCATCCGTCAGGATCTCGCGGACGATGACCAACTGACCGGGGTTGAATGTGCCATCGAGCATGAACGGGATCATGGGCTCCATGCTGTCGAAGGTGGCAATCTCCGGCCCGGTTCCGTCAAGGTTCTGGCGCACGCTGATGCGCACATTCAGCCACATGTCGCCGTCGACCAGGTCGTCACCGCCGCGGCCTTCGATGATGTCGCTGCCACCACCGCCGAGGAGGATGTTGCCCGCGCCGAACTGATCGTCTGCCGTGCCCACGATACCGTCCGGGCCGGCTGCAGCCGCGCCAAGAAACGCCCGCAGACCGTTGACGAGGTCAATATTGGTGAGCACGCTGCCTGGGACACCGGCAGCGGCGATCGCGAGCGCGTCGGCATCATCGCCGGTCAGCATGTCGCTGAACGCCGACCCCGACAGTCCTTCCACCTCGGGGAACTTGGTATGCACGCCTGCAACCGAGGGCGACAGGGCCGATTGTTCGAAGGCGATGCGGGTCATGTCCACAGTCACGCCGAAACGATCATCCTTGTAGGTGGCCCAGTCGAAACCGGACATGCCCAACATCTTGTCCGGGCCCTCACTGCCGATGAAGATGTCATCGCCGCCTTCACCGATCATTTCATCGAAGCCGCCGTCACCGCTGAAGACGTCGTTGCCGCCGGTCAACTCTTCCAGCAAAGCCAGTGGCAGGTTACCGGCGAAATTGTCGCCGGGGGAGCCGTCCTGGGTCCCGACCTCGATCCAGTCATCGCCATCGCCGCCCATCATTTGTCCGTTCAGCCGGCTGCCGAGCATGAAGTCATCGCCGGCGCCGCCGAAGACCTCCGAAAAGTCCTCGCCGGTGACGATGAAATCGTTGCCGGCGCCGCCGAGGATGATATTGATGCCGTTGCCGCCGTGGATGACGTCGTTGCCGGCCCCGCCGTGGATGACGTCGTCGCCGCCCATGTCGGTGATGATGTCATCGCCATCGCCACCCTCGATCTCGTCATTGCCGTAGCCGCCTTCGAGGCGATCATTACCGGCGTCGCCCCAGAGCGTGTCGTCGCCGTCGCCAGAGACGAGAATGTCATTGCCGGCGGTACCGCCGAGCACGACATGGTCTTCGCCGGTGTACTGCAGGTAGTTGGTATCGGGACCGATCGTCGCGGGGTTGTCGCGAATGACAAGCGGTGTGATCTCGACCCCGTTGATCATCATGCCGCCAGTGGGATCGGCACGGCCATCGACGCCGAGCCCCGTGTGCTGCAGGGTCGGATCGACCTCGAGCGTCCAGGTCGGGGTCGAGAAGATTAGGCCCGGGAGATGGGTCGCGTCGGTGTTGAGCATCACCATCTTGGCGAACGAGTTGTTCTCGAGCTCGCTCAGGAAGTTGAGTCCCTGGGTGCGGTGCAGGTAGTAGAGCCGGTCGCCGTTTTGCAGCTTCTCGAGTTGGTCCTCGAAGACGAAGTTGAAAGTCGAGCCGAGCATGCCGCCGAACGGCATTTTTTCCTCGGCCAGGCCGCCGATCCAGAAGTCGATGGCATCAACGCCGGAGATGGTGAAGTCGTCTGCGGTGTTCGGAATACCGTCCGCCCCGGCGTTGTTCGCCCAGACACCGGTGCTGTGGAGGAAGTCCAGGCGATCCACCGGCTCACCGACGCCGCCCAACACCAGGAGCGTGGCCGCTGCGCGTTTCGCGTCGAGCGTGGTGGCGCTGGTAATGGAGGCGTGCGTGCCGTAGGCGGCGATGAAGTTGATCAGCGATTCCGGGTGCTTCAGGTGTTGCACCAAATCGACCCAGCTGGTGTAGGGCTTCAGCTGGCTGTCGCCGGTGCCGGCGTAGAATTCACGGCGCGCCTCGTTCAAGGACGGGATGCCGGTATCGCGGCCGCGCGCGATGTTGAGGGCGGGCAGGTCGAGCGGCAGGCCCAGCAAGTTGTTGCGCACCGCTTCGGTGACGAACTCATCGATCTCGTTGCCGACCTGGCGCGTCAAGCCGCGCACGATGGCGCCGGCCGCCTGTTCCGGGGTCGGGCCGCTGGCCGCAAACGCCAGCGGATTGAGGAAGGCCTGAATCAGGCCGATCTCGCTCGAGGCGAAGTTGGGGTCCAACCGGTCAATGGTCTCGGTCAGCATCGAGTGGCCGAAGCGAAAGACCGTGTGCGCGAACTCGGCGACGATCGACGGATTGATTGTGTCATCGAAGTCAAGGAAGGCATCGACCTGCGGTTGAATGGTGCGCGCGAACTCTTCGAACACCAGGTGCTGATACTGCATTTCGGTGCCGAATTTCGCCGCCTGGAACAGGCGCTCACCGTTCCAGTTCAAGGTAGACAGATCAGCAGGAACAGCCGTGACGGGCGTCAGCAGCCACTGATTCAGGAACGTCAGGTCGCCGGCGGCCGCTGAGGCGAGGACCGTGTCCTTGGTCTGCTGGACCAGCCGGTTGTGCTCCGAGTGGAAAATCGCGTGGACGGTGGTCAGGCCGATGTTCTCGTTGACCCGACCGTCGCCGGCGATGTAGTGCGCGTCGAGCAGCTCGTTGTCGTAGGAGCCTGCGGCCACCGGGCCGCCGGCAACGAGGTCAGCATCGGCCGTCAGTGGCGCACCGGTCTGGCTGTCCACCGGGCTGGCATTGTGCGCGATGTCGATGAGGAACTGGTGACCGGTGCGGATCGCCAGCGATGCGTCGATCGGCGCCAGCGGATTGCCCTCAACCAGGCCGGTCGCGGTCACGATCTGCGCAAAGCCGTTCGCCCCCCGAATGAAGTTGCCGTACGCGTCGGTCGCCAACAGCGGCAGGTCGAGGACGTCGAGATCGTCGAGATCAATGCCAAGCATGTCGCGCGCCTGCGCCTTCACCACTTTCCAGGTGGCCATCCCGCCGATTTCGACGTCGTCGGCAGTACCGAACAGGCCATCGGCGCCCAGGTCACGATTGGTGATCAGCCTGCCGGTCGCCACCGGCTTGCCGGCGGCATCGAGTTCATAGGCACGCAGGAACACCTGGTGCGAGGGATGCGAGCTGTAGGTCTGGTTCTGATCGACGAATGGCGTGGTGGTGTTTGAAGCCTCGTGGATGTCGTCGGCGGTGCCCAGGATGCCATCGGGCCCGGGCAGGTTGGTGGCCCGCGTCAACACCATGAAGTTGGTCGGGCTGCCCGGGACGAACAGCGGATCGTCCGGCTGCAGCGGGATGAACACCGTGCCGCTGCCGCCCTTGGTCACCAGATCGAGGCCATGGTCGAAGAACTGACCGAAGAAGGTCATCCAGGGATTGAACGGTGCAGACAGACCCACGTCCGGCGACTGGTTAGGAATGAAAAAGGTCTGGAAGATCGTGCCGTCGGTACGGGTTCCAGTAACGACCTGCGCACCGTCCTTCAAGACATCGTCAACCGTGCCGAGGATGCCATCCAGACCGGGATCGAACGTGGCTGCGACCGCCGCCGGGTTGTTGGCGGTATTGTCGACGATCAGGTTGCTGATGGTGCGTGGCTGCGAGTCGATCACCAGGCCGCTGGTCTGGGTGTAAGAGGTGCCCGCCTCAGCCGGGCGGAAGACTGGAGTGGTCATGCGCGGGAAAATGTTGTCGGCTGCGCCGAACTCGCTCTGACCGAATCTCAGGTTGTTAAACGTCCCGTCGACCGTGCGCAGACCAAAAGCAAATTCCGGGTTCGGTATCAGGCTGGCGAGCGACTGGCCGGCAGTATCCGCTTCCGCGATGAAAATCTGCTGGAGAATGAACTCCAGGTCCGACTTGTTGAAATTGGCCATTTTGGATTGCCCTCGATCTGTCTGGGTAAAAGCGCGGGACGAGAAAACCCTCCCGCGCCAAGTCAAGTGCTGGCTTGCGCAGTTTGTTGGTCATGTTTTTTTTGCGAGAGCTCTGGCGTTACCCGGGACCCGGGATACGCGCCTGGAATTCGCGAAATGAATTGCTCGCCGGGCGATCAGGCACAGCGAATTCGAGCCATGGGCGGGCCATGGAATCTGGAAGTGAAGGCGAACGTCCTGAACAACCCCTTCCGTCTGAAAAAGAACGAAATGATCGACATGATTCGCTTCCTCTCAGGAGATTCACCGTGCCTTGCGTTGCCAAAGTGATGGCAAGCTTCAGGCGGGCGGCCCCCCGATAACTAAGACTAAAGTTCCATAGCATATCTTTGTCAATACTCCGTCATTAAAACAGACGACCGGCTCTAGCCATCACAACTAGCTGTTTTTAAACGACATATAGAAAGTTGAGTGCAGGTATAGAGCGAAACGTTATTTCGAACTGTTTCAGCGCGACCTACGCTCCTGCATAAGGAGCAACGCAGAGATTTCGGAAGACTCGCCATTCACAGAGCGACCAGCCTGCGCGTGCATAAGTCGTTTAACGGACTACATTTACTGTTAGCTGTTGCGCCCCAAGGGCAACCGCCTTTTCGAAGTGGGAGGATCACCATGCCCAAGCAGTCGAGCATCCGTTCCGAACTGGCCGACGCGCTGTTTCGCCTGCGGCGCAGCTTTTATTCGCTGGCAGCGTTCAGCGGCGTCATAAACGTCATGATGTTGACGCCAGCTATTTATATGCTGCAGGTCTATGATCGAGCCCTGGTCAGTCGCAACGTTACGACGCTGACGATGCTGACGGTTCTGGTGGTGGGTCTTTTCCTGTTGATGTCCACGCTGGAAATGGTCCGCACCAAGGTGCTGATCCGGGTCGGTAACTGCCTCGACATGGACCTCAACCGACGCGTTTTCAACGCTGCCTTCGAACGTAACCTGAACCGCGCCGGAGGTAATCCGGCCCAGGCCCTGCAAGACCTCTCCCAGGTTCGTCAGTTCGTCACCGGCAACTCCCTGTTCGCCTTCTTCGATGCACCGTGGACGCCGATCTACCTGTTGGTCGCCTATCTGATCCACCCGATACTCGGGCTGATCACGCTGATCGGTTCCCTGATTCTGATAGGCCTGGCTTATCTCACAGAAAAGTCGACGCAGAAGCCGCTGGCCGAAGCCAATCAGGCCGCCATGTCCTCAGCCCAATACGCCAACAACAACCTGCGCAATGCCGAGGTCATCGAGGCCATGGGCATGCTGCCGTCGATCAGCAAGCGCTGGTTCAATAGCCATTTGCGCATCCTGGAAATGCAGACCCTGGCCTCCGACCGCGCCGCCTTGATCAGCAGCACCGGACGCTTCGTGCGTATCACGCTGCAGTCACTGATCCTCGGTGCCGGCGCGCTGCTGGCGATCGAAGGCAAGATCACCCCGGGGATGATGATTGCCTGCTCGATCCTCACCGGCCGTGCACTGGGCCCGGTGGAACAGGTCATCGCATCGTGGAAGCAACTGCTCGGCTGCCGTTCGGCCTGGGGCCGGCTCAACGAGATGTTGCAAGACTATCCACGCCGACCACCGAGCATGTCGCTGCAGCGGCCGCAGGGCATGCTGGCAGTGGAGAATGTGTATGCCGGTGCCCCTGGTACCAACAACACGATTCTGCGCGGCGTGGGCTTCAGCCTGGTCCCCGGTGAAAGCCTTGGCATCATCGGCCCGTCCGCCTCGGGCAAATCCACCCTCGCCCGCCTGCTGGTCGGGGTCTGGCCGGCGCAGGCCGGCAAGGTGCGCCTGGACGGCGCGGACATATTCACCTGGAACAAGGGCGAACTCGGCCCCTGGCTCGGTTATCTGCCACAGGACGTGGAGCTGTTCGAGGGCAACATCGCCGACAATATTGCGCGTTTTGGCGAAGTGGACAGTGAAGCGGTCATCCGCGCCGCCAAGAGCACCGGCGTGCACGAGATGATCCTGCGTTTTCCGCAGGGTTATGACACCCGCCTGGGCACCGATGGCAGCCCGCTTTCCGGCGGCCAGAAGCAGCGCATTGCCTTGGCCCGCGCACTGTATGGCGAGCCCAATCTGATCGTGTTGGATGAGCCGAACGCCAACCTCGATGACGTCGGCGAAAAGGCCCTGGTCGATGCGCTGGCCGAACTCAAGGGCCGTGGCGCCACCGTCGTCCTGATTTCCCACCGTCCCAACGTACTCTGCGCCGTCGACAAGGTGCTGATGCTGCGTGACGGCGGCGTGCAGATGCTCGGCACGCGCGATGAAGTATTCGCAGCGCTGCGCAAGGCCAGTGTGATGCCGGCAGGCGCGTCGACCCCGCTGGCCTCCGTCAAAGCACGGGAGTGACCGATCATGCAAATGAGCCAACACACCGAGATGATTCCTGCCGATCCCCGCAGCGTGGTAGACCTGGACGTCGGCAGACCCGCGCGATGGGGCGTGTGGCTGGTGCTCGCCGGTTTCGGCGGCTTCCTCCTGTGGTCCTGGCTGGCACCACTGGATGCCGGCGTGGTCGCGACCGGCACGGTCAAAGTCACCAACAATCGCAAAGCCGTACAGCACCTCACCGGCGGTACCGTGGAGGCCATTCTCGTTCGCGAAGGCGATTTGGTGAAAAAAGGACAGGAAGTGGTCCGCCTCGACTCGTTGCGGGCCGCTGCCGAAGAGGGTGCGATCAGCGCCCAGTACATCGTCAGCAAGACCGTGGAAAACCGCCTGGAAGCGGAACGGGACGGTCGCGATGTAGTGACCTACGATCCCGAGCTGCTCAAGCGCTTCAAGGGTGACTACCGCCTGGAGGCCGCCATGGACCTGCAGCAGCGCCTGCTGGACACCCGCCGCGCGGGACTCGCTGGCGAAATCAGCATCCTGCAGGAGAACCTGGCAGCGTCGGCAGTGCAGCTCAAGGGCCTGCAGCAGGTCTACAGCGCCCGCGCCTCGCAGATCGGTTTCCTCAATCAGGAACTGCAGGGCACCCGCGTGCTGTCGGCTGAAGGCTATGTGCCGCGCAACCGCCTGCTCGAGCTGGAACGCAGCAACGCCGACCTCGCTGCCGGCCAGGCCGAGAACCTCAACAACATCGCCCGCGTGCGTAGCCAGACCACCGAAATCAAGCTGCGCATCCTCCAGCGCCAGCACGATTACCTCAAGGAAGTCGAATCGCAGTTGACTGAAACCGCCAAGGAAAACACCACCCTGGCCGACCGCTTGCGCGCACTCGACTATGAAGTGACCCACACGGTGATTCGCTCGCCAATCGATGGCATGGTCCAGGGCCTGAGCATTGCCACCGTCGGCGGGGTCATTCAGCCCGGCTTCAAGATCATGGAAATCGTTCCGCTCAACGAACCGTTGCAAGTCGACGCGATGATTCCCGTGCAAGCGATCGACAAGATGGTCCCCGACTTGCCCGTGGACATTTCCTTCCCGGCCTTCAACCATGCCCAGACGCCAAACATCCCGGGGCGCGTGCTGACCATCTCCGCCGACCGCCTGATGGACGAAGAAAGCAAACAACCCTTCTATCTGGCCCAGGTGGAAGTCACGCCCGACGGCATGAACCTGCTCGGCACCAATCACATTCGCCCCGGCATGCCCGCCACCGTCACCATCAAGACCGGCGAACGCAACATGTTGAGCTATCTTCTTAAACCAATGCTCGAACGCGTGGACAGCTCATTCAAGGAACAATGAAATGGAACGTCATTGCCTGCTCTTCTGCTTGTTGGGGTTGGCCCTGCCGGCTGACGCCATGGACCTCAAGCAAGCCTGGGATCTGTTGCAGTACCAGGGCCCTATCTACCAGGCCGCCGTGCATGAAAAACAAGCCGGCGGCGAAAACCGCGCCATCGGCAAGGCCGGCCTGCTGCCGCAGATCAACGCCTCGGCCTACAACAACAAGGTCAACGGCTCCCAAAGCCAGAGCGGCATCGAGAGGGATCTGCACTACGACTCCAAGGGCGCCAACGTGCGCCTGCGCCAGCCGTTGTTCAACAAACAGAAGATGGCTGAGTACCGCCAGGGTCAGCAGCGTGCCGACTACAGCAACGCGGTATTCGATGCCAAGAGCCAGGACGCCGCGGTGCGCCTGGCCGAAAGCTATTTCGACGTGCTCCTGGCCAGCGAAACCATCACCCTGGCCAAGTCCAAGCTGAACGCATTCGACGAGCAACTCGCCTCGGCGAAACGGCGTATGGAGTTGGGGGCCGGCACCATCACCGACATCGACGAGTCGGCCGCCCGCCGCGACCTCGCCGAAGCCGAAGTGATCGAAGCGCAGGACAATCTGGTCAACGCGCGTGCCAAGCTTGAGGAATATATCGGTGAAACGCCCGAATCGCTGACCACCTTGCGTCCGAGCTTCGACACACCGCCGCTGCTGCCGAGCAACCTGCAGGACTGGCTGGTCAAAGCCCAGACCGACAGCCCGCTGATCCATGCGCGCCGCTATAGCCGCGACCTTGCCGCAGAAGAAGTGAAGCGCGCCAGCGCCGGCCACTGGCCAACACTGGATTTCATCGCCGGCTACACCGCGGGTGAGAGCCAATCGCTCTCCGAGCTGAACCAACGCAACCACTACGGCTCGATCGGGCTGGAAGTCAATATCCCGCTGTACAGCGGTGGCGGCGTCAGCGCACTGACGCGCCAGGCCAGCGCCAATAGCGACAAGGCCCTGAATGAGCTTGATGCCGCGCGTCAGGAAGTCATCACCGGAACCACCCGTGAGTATCAAGGCATACTCAGCGGCGCCAAACGCATTCGCGCCCTGGAGAAGGCAGTAGCGTCCAACGAACGCTCACTGGCATCGACACGCAAGGGCTTCAAGGAAGGCGGCACCAGCACCAACTCGGACGTCCTCAATGCCGAAGAACTGCTCTTCGTTGCGCGTCACGACCTGTTCGATGCCAAGTTGCGCTATTTGATGTCGCGTCTGCGCCTGGCTTCTTCGGTGGGCAGCCTGGGCGACGACGATATCGACCAGATCAACGACTACCTCGGCCCGGAACTGCTGGTCACCAACTAACGTTCTCGTGCCGGCCGGTCGAGCAAAATGGTGGCTGACCGGTGCCCCCCCTCCCCCTCAATTCCCCTCGCGTTTAACCCGGTCATTCATTGCTGCATCTCGATGCAGAAAGGCCGCCGACCGCATAAAACCGTCAGCGTGAAATTTGCCCACCAAGCCCTTGATTCCCTTTATGCTTAATCCGGTTCCAAATGAAAAGCCACGCCCGGCTCCAGGCTGTAAACTGTGTCCCCATGCGCAAACTTTTGTACCTGACATTCTCCATGGCGTTGCTCGCCGCCCTCACGACCTACGCGATGTGGGCCGCGGACCGGCCGGTGGGTCACTACCTTTCGGACCTGCGGATCAACCTGGCTGTCGACCAGGGTACGCCTGCCGATCGTGGCAATCTGCTGGGTATTCAGCCCGAACTGTTTCCTACCGATTATCAAAGCCCCGAGCGTTTGCACCGCAAGCTCGCGGCCTATTTGCAAGCAGCCCGGGACCAGGGTTTGTTGAACGGCAAGACCGTCGTCGTGTTGCCGGAACACGTCGGTACCTGGCTGATGGTCAGCGGTGAAAAAGATGAGTTGTATCAGGCCAGCACCCTCAAGGAGGCCATGAACTGGCTGGCGGTGAGCAATCCCCTCAAGTTCGCCAGAGCGCTGATCAGCGCCGAGGGTGGCAACCGCCTGGACGATGCCCACCTGCGCATGAAAGCCAAGGCGATGGCCAGAGACTACCAGGCGTTGTTCGGAGGATTGGCCAGGGAATTCCACGTGACGCTGGTCGCCGGCTCCATCGTGCTGCCCGAACCGAGCATCATCGACGGCACCTTGAAAATCGGTCGCGGCGCGCTGTACAACAGCAGCGTGGTGTTCAACAACGATGGCCTGCCGATCGGCCAGCCCCAGCGCCAGATGCACCCGTTCTTCGCAGAACAGAACGGGATCAAGGCGAACGCCGACCACTCGCTCAACGTCGTTGATACCCCCGCAGGAAAGCTGGGCGTATTGATCGGCCACGACAGCTGGTACCCGGAAAACTACCTCAAGCTCAACGACCAGAGCGTACAGCTGGTTGCGGTACCGGCCTTTGTTCCCGGCCGCGGCACCTGGGAGCAGCCGTGGCGTGGCTACAGGGGGGCATCGGAGCCGGCGTCGGTCAACCTCAAGCCCGGAGAAGTCAGCGAAGGCCAGGCCTGGCAGCGTCTGACCCTCACGACCCGGGTACCGGCCAGCCAGGCTGTCGCTGGCATGAGTGTGTTCCTGCGGGGTCAGTTCTGGGATCAGGGCAGCGCCGGGCACAGTTTCCTCAGTCGCAACGGCCAGCAGTTTGCCGACGGCAACGCCCAGGGTGCGCGTTTGCTGAACCTCTGGTTGTAAGCCATGAAACCACAGCCGATGCGCCTCGGCGATCTGTCGGTGGGCTTTGTTCATAGCCTGGCCGATGCCGTGCGCAGCCATGGCGTCGATCCGCAGCCACTGCTCGATCAATACGGCCTCGATGCAGCGCGACTGAGCGAGGCCGGTGCCCGCCTGTCAATACCGCGCTACATGCGCCTGGGCCACGGCGCCATTCAACTCACCGACAACCCGGCCCTTGGCTTGCGCATGGGTCAACTCAGTCGCCTGAGCCAGATCGGCCTCGCAGGGGTCACCGCTGCCCAGGCACCCACAGTACGTGAAGCCGCACGCTGCCTGATCCGCTTCGAAGCCTTGTATGGTTCCAATTATCGCGGCCAATCAAGCTTCCACGAAGACGCCCAGGGTGCCTGGCTGCGCTTCTATTCGATCAGCCCCTACAACGCCTACAACCGCTTCGTGGTGGATTCGATCATTGCGGGCTGGTTGCAGCAATTATCCAGTGTCAGCCCCATCCCGCTGCGCGCCGAACGTATCGAGATCGAATTCGACGAACCCGGTTACCGCACGGCCTATGACGTCCTGGGTGACTGTCCGATCCAGTTTGGCAGCGAACGCAATCAACTGCGCTTGAACCTGGCAAGCCTCGCCCAGCGCAACCCCGAGCATTGCCCGAGCACCTGGCGGCATTTGCTGCAACTGTGTGAGCAGGAGCTGGAACAACTGACACGCACCCGCAGCCTGCGAGAACGCATCATCGCGCTGCTGGGCCCCTTGCTCAATGGTGGCCGGGAACCCGACCTGGAAGAAGTGGCGGCACGCCTGAAGCTGCCCACCTGGACCCTGCGCCGCAAACTTGCCGAGGAAGGCACGCAATTTCGCGCAATCCTCAATGAAACCCGTCGCGATCTGGCCATGACCTACATACGCGACACCGAACTGGCGTTCGGGGAAATCGCCTATCTGCTGGGCTTTGCCTCAGCCGAAGCGTTTCAACGCGCATTCAAACGCTGGAACGGGCAGACACCCGGCGAGTTTCGCCGCAGTCATAGAAAAACAGCCTGAAGCCTTTAGCTGCAAGCGACAAGTTGGGGCCTTAAAGCTCGGTGGCGTCTTCTGCGGGCTCCAGCGGGTCCAGTTCGAAAGCCTGGTACTCGAGCAGTTCTTCTTGATAATCGTCCATCTTTGAATCCCCCCAACCCGTATTGAAAAACGTCAGAACAAATGACCAATGCCTTGAGCATAAGGTGTCCGCATGAAAGAAAAATGACGCGGACACGACACTCCGTCGCTACTGAATAAAACGTAGCAGCTGGTCAGGAATTTATCATTGGTTTTTTTCGCGGGAGGCCGCAGGACAGCGGCCTTGCTTGACGCGGATCAATCCATGCGCTCGCTACGGGATCGTGACTCGTTGGCCGATCCCGTAACGCGAACAATCACTGGCCGGTGACAGGCATCGCCGGAATTGCCTCGCTCGGCGGCGGCATGTCTGTCGGATTTGTCGGTGGCGTGATGGTTTCTACCGACGGTGCCGGATCCATGCTCTGCACCGGGGTAATCGGTGTCGCTTCAGGCGGCGGCATGACCGGCTCAGAGGCCGCTGGAGCGGGTTCCACTGGAGCCGGCGCCGAGATCACCGGGGTTGGCTCTGCGGTCGGTGCAGTGGTCGCTGCAGGCGCCAGGGGAGCCGGTACTGCCTTGGCTTCAGGCATCCCCAGATCTGTTTTCGGCTTTTCGGGGATGTGTGCAGCCTTTTTCGCTTCTGGCGGCAGGAACAGTTCGACCAGTGCAAAGAAACGCTCGTAGAACTTGGCAGACGAGACGGTTTCGCTGGCGACCTTGACCATCGAGTCGTCAGAAGAACCGATCGGCATCGACACCGAGCCCAGCACTCCCACACCAAGACTGGCGGAGTTGTTGGTTTTCTTCAGCGCATAACGATCCTGCAGGGCATTGGCGAACACGGTCGCGTGGTGCCCTTCACTACCGTCATCGGCACACACCACATTGAAGCTGATCTCCATGTGGTTCTCGCCGGTCTGCTGGAAGCTCTTGTGTCCGCTGACCAGCTTCGGATCGTTGCTGGTGATGATGTAACCCTGGCTGAGCAAGGCGCGGCGGGCGGCTTCACAGGTCTGGATATCGGTGACCGGATAGTTTCGGGAAAAGGTGCCGGAATCGTCGAAGTTCTCATGCTCGTAGATGGCAGCCTTGTTCGATGAACAACCGGCTGCAACGGCCAGCACGGCAACCACGCCGACAATCCGCATGGGAAATGATTTAAACATTGAACATCCTGAGGAAAACGGTTCGGGGCATATTGTGCAACAGATCGATGCTTAGCGGAGTATCGATTGTGTCTTAAAACGGTTACAGGCTGATTGACCCCGGTTTTGCACAAAAGTCACCGCGGCAAATGACGTACGGCACAACAAAAAGACCCCGGCGTTTCGGCCGGGGTCTTCTGTGTAGCGCTAAACCTGCAAAGGCATCAGTATTTCTTGATGTCTGCCTGGCTTTCCAGCTGCTTGCGATACGCCGCAAAGTCTTGCTGGCCGATGCGCGAAGCGAGGTAGCGACGATACTGCGCTTTCTCTTCTTCGGTCGGTGCCGCTGCTTCGTTCACGCCATTGAGGCGCACGATCATCAGGCTGCCATCCGCCAGCGTCACGCTCGTGAAGGTCGGCTTGTCCTTGGCCACAGGCTTCGCCATGCGGAACAGCGCTTGCAGCACAGCAGGGTCGACCCCTTCCTGAGCGCGAGTCGCCGCTTCGGTGACTTTCCAGGCCTGGCCGTCGACTGCCTGATCCAGCGGGGTCTTGCCATCGCGCAGGCTGGCAATCAAGGCTTCAGCCTTGGTCTTGGCATCGGCGCTGGCGTGCTCCTTGGCCAACTGTACCCGGATCGCAGCAGAAACACTTTCCAGCGGCAGCTGCGAAGGCTTCAGGTGCTCCTTGGCACGCAACACGATCACGGTTTCCGGATCGAGCTCGATGGCGGTGCTGTTTGCACCCTCATCCAGGACTTCCGGGCTGAACGCGGCAGTGATCACGGCGCGGTTGGCTGCAACACCCTCTCCGCCTTCGCGGCCGAACGGCTTGGTCGTCTGCACGGTCAGTTTCAGGTCCTGCGCCGGCTGAGCCAGATCGGACGCTTCGAACGAGGCGTCTTCCAGCTGCTTGCTCGCCTCAACGAAACGCTGCTCGACCTGCTGGGTTTTCAGCGCGCGGGTCAGCTTGTCTTTCAGGCTGGCGAAAGTTGGCACTTCAGGCGCTTCCACACCCAACAGCTTGATCAGGTGGAAACCGAAGTCGGTGCGAACCGGCGTCGAAACCTGGTCCTTGGCCAACGAATACAAGGCTTTTTCGAACGCCGGGTCGTAGACGCCAGGACCGGCATAACCCAGGTCACCGCCGTTGTTCGCCGAACCCGGATCCTGGGAGAACTCCTTGGCCAGCACCTCGAACTGCTCACCCTTGGCCAGACGGGCCTGGATCTCTTCGATCTTCGCCTTGGCTTGCGCCTCGGTGGTCTTGTCGTTCACTTCAATCAGAATGTGCGCAGCCCGGCGTTGCTCGGACAGGTTCGCGATTTCTTTCTGATAGGCCGCTTGCAGGTCTTCGTCGCTGACGCTGACCTGGTCGAAGAAGGAAGCCTTCTTCAACTCGAGGTAATCGATGACCACCTGATCCGGCGTCATGAATTCCTTGGCGTGCTCGTCGTAATAGGCCTTGACCTCTTCGTCGGTCAGCTTCACAGCCGACGGGTCAGCCTTGATGTTCAGCGAAGCGAAATCGCGGGTCTGTTTTTCCAGACGGGCAAATGCCAGCACCTGCGCATCGGTCACGAAGCCGCTACCGGCCAGACCGGCACGCAGCTGGCCAATCAGCATTTCCTGAGCCAGCATCTGGCGGAATTGCATGCGGCTATAGCCGAGCTGGCGAATCACCTGGTCGAAACGCTCGGAGCTGAACTTGCCATCAACCTGAAATTCCGGTGTTTGCAGGATGACCTGATCAAGTGCCGCTTCGGAAAAGGCAAACTTCGATTGTTCTGCGCCTTGCAACAGCAGCTTGCGATCGATCAGGCCCTTGAGAGCCGATTCGCGCAACATTTTTTCATCCAGCAAGGAAGCATCGAAATCCTTGCCCAGCTGTTGCATGAGCTGGCGGCGTTGCATATCGACCGCCTGGCTCAGCTCGTTCTGGCTGATTTCTTCACCATTGACCTTCGCCGCTTCATTCTTGCTCGTCGTGGCCTGAAAAATGGCGTCGAAACCGGTCAAGGCCATCAGTGCAACGATGACCCCGATAATAGTCTTGGCAATCCAGCCTTGTGAATTGTCCCTGATATTCTGCAGCATGCGTCCCCCAGAAACGGTTGAACTTCAAAATTAGGCAACCGTGGAGCGTGGGTAGAATCCGGATAGAAGAAAGGCGCATCCGAGGATGCGCCTTCTCGTAACTGGCGGAGCGGATCAAAGGCTCGAACTGGCGACCCTTGGTGTCTTGAACCGGCGACCTGCAGTCAGGACTGCCGCTCCGCTGCCAAGTCAGGCATGACCCCGACCCGGATGGGTAAAAACCTGAAGCGAACTTAGTTGACAGCTTCTTTCAGTGCTTTACCGGCTTTGAAACCTGGTTTTTTGGCTGCTGCGATTTCCAGCGTCTTACCGGTCTGTGGGTTACGACCAATGCGAGCTGGACGATCGGTTACGGAAAAAGTACCGAAACCTACCAGAACAACAGAGTCGCCAGCCTTGAGAGCGCCAGTGACGGATTCGATTACAGCGTCCAGCGCACGGCCAGCAGCAGCTTTCGGGATATCAGCGGATGCAGCGATAGCATCAATCAGTTCCGACTTGTTCACTCTAAGTCCCCTTATATCTATTTGAGTATGATTCTAAGTTTTTTTGGTGAAAGCAAAAACGAGTGCTGAATGGCCTACAGACACTTAAGAGCCGCTTTATAACAAGGGCTCTAAAAAACTGTCAAGGAAGCCCCCCAGGCAAATACGTACTAATGCGTGCTAATTCTTTCCTTAGAATCCGCGTCGCGTTTCTCATCCTTCGCGACTATCTCCGGAGCCACGTCCGGCAAGGGCTCCGGCGCGTATTGCAACGCAATTTGCAGGACCTCGTCAATCCATTTAACCGGTTTAATCTGTAGATCCTGCTTGATATTGTCCGGAATCTCTTTGAGATCGCGCACATTCTCTTCAGGAATGATCACGGTCTTGATCCCGCCACGATGGGCAGCCAGCAGTTTTTCTTTCAAGCCGCCAATGGCCAGCACCTGGCCACGCAAAGTGATTTCGCCGGTCATGGCGACATCCGCGCGTACCGGAATGCCGGTCAATGCCGAAACCAGGGCCGTACACATGCCCACGCCAGCGCTAGGACCGTCTTTCGGGGTTGCCCCTTCAGGCATATGGATATGCGTGTCGCGCTTCTCATGGAAGTCCAGGGGAATGCCCAGGCTCTTCGCCCGACTGCGAACAACGGTCAACGCGGCCGTGATCGACTCGACCATCACATCACCCAGGGAACCGGTCTTGATCAACTGGCCCTTGCCCGGTACCACAGCGGCTTCGATGGTCAGCAGTTCGCCACCCACCTGAGTCCACGCCAGCCCGGTCACCTGGCCGATCTGATCCTGCTGCTCGGCCAGGCCATAACGGAATTTACGCACGCCCAGGAAGTGCTCCAGCATGTCTGCGGTGACCTTCACCGAGAAGCGTTTTTCCAGCGCATGTTCCTTGACGGCCTTGCGGCACACCTTGGCAATCTGCCGCTCAAGGCCACGCACACCGGCTTCACGGGTGTAGTAGCGGATGATGTCGCGAATCGCTTCGGCGTCGAATTCCAGCTCGCCTTTTTTCAATCCATTGGCAGTGATCTGCTTCGGCGAAAGGTACTTCACGGCGATGTTGATCTTCTCGTCTTCGGTGTAGCCAGGCAGACGGATCACTTCCATCCGGTCCAGCAGCGCCGGCGGAATGTTCATCGAGTTGGAGGTGCACAGGAACATCACATCGGACAGGTCGTAATCGACTTCCAGATAGTGATCGTTGAAGTTGTGGTTCTGCTCGGGATCGAGCACTTCCAGCAACGCCGATGCCGGATCGCCGCGCATATCGCTGCCCATTTTGTCGATTTCATCGAGCAGGAACAGCGGGTTGCGCACGCCCACTTTTGTCATCTTTTGAATCAATCTTCCTGGCATCGAACCGATGTAAGTACGGCGATGACCACGAATTTCCGCCTCGTCACGCACGCCACCGAGAGCCATGCGTACGAACTTGCGGTTGGTGGCATGAGCAATCGACTCCGCCAGGGATGTTTTACCCACCCCCGGAGGACCGACCAGGCACAGCACCGGACCACGAATCTTCTTCACGCGTTTTTGCACGGCGAGGTATTCGAGGATGCGCTCTTTGACTTCTTCGAGACCATAGTGGTCGGCATCCAGAATGTCTTCGGCACGCGCCAGATCCAGGCGCACCTTGCTCTGGGCCTTCCACGGCACCTGAACCAGCCAGTCGATGTACGAACGCACCACGGTTGCTTCCGCGGACATCGGTGACATCTGCTTGAGCTTGTTCAGTTCGGCCGTCGCCTTGGCCAGCGCGTCTTTCGGCAGGCCGGCGGCGTCGATACGCTTTTTCAGCTCTTCGACTTCGTTATGACCTTCGTCGCTGTCACCGAGCTCTTTCTGAATGGCCTTCATCTGCTCGTTCAGGTAGTACTCGCGCTGACTGCGCTCCATTTGCTTCTTGACGCGGCCGCGAATGCGTTTTTCGACTTGCAGCAGATCGATCTCGGCATCGAGCAACGCCAGAACGTGCTCGACCCGGGCCGACAGATCGATGATTTCGAGGATTTCCTGCTTCTGCTCGATCTTCAGGGCCATGTGCGCAGCCATGGTGTCCACCAGGCGGCCTGGCTCATCGATGCTGTTTAGCGACGAGAGGACCTCAGCCGGGACTTTCTTGCCCAACTGCACGTATTGCTCGAACTGGGACAGCAGGCTGCGAACGAACACTTCCGACTCGCGCTCTGGTGCATCAACTTCGTCGATCAGGGAGACTTCAGCACGGCAGTGGCCGTCCACTTCGCTGAAGCGCTCAACGGCGCCCCGCTGCTCACCTTCGACCAGGACCTTGACGGTGCCGTCAGGCAGCTTCAGCAGCTGCAGAACGGTGGCAATCGTACCAACGCGGTACAGAGCCTCTTCACCGGGATCGTCGTCAGCCGGGTTTCTCTGGGCCAGCAGAAGAATCTGCTTGTCACCCGTCATCGCAGCCTCGAGGGCTTCGATGGATTTCTCGCGCCCCACGAACAGCGGGATAACCATGTGCGGATAAACCACGACATCACGCAATGGCAGGAGAGGCAATTCGATGGTGGTCTTCATGATTTCGCCTCTACGGCGGCCGTAAGGCCGTAAACAGATGGAAGTAAGCTTGAAACCAAGATGGGGGCTAGTTTGGAAAAAAACAAGCGGATAAAAAGTACCACTTAAAAGATTGTCCGATTGCGGCCCGCAATCTGTGGCAGCTTCAGAAAATAGTCGATTGCAAGGCCGTCTTCGCGGGCAAGCCACGCTCCCACAAAAGAAAAGGGGCCCGAAGGCCCCTTCTTTGTTCAAGCTGCGTGACGCTTAAGCGTCTGGCGCGGCCTTGGCGGTCGGCTCACTGTTTTCATAGATATACAGTGGCTTGGACTTGCCTTCTATCACGCTTTCATCGATCACTACCTTGCTCACCTCGGATTGCGAGGGGATTTCATACATAGTGTCGAGCAATACACCTTCGAGAATCGAACGCAGGCCACGGGCACCGGTTTTACGCTCCAGGGCACGTTTGGCGACCGATTTCAGAGCGTCGGAACGGAATTCCAGATCAACGCCTTCCATCTCGAACAACTTGGCATACTGCTTGGTCAGAGCATTTTTCGGCTCGGTGAGGATCTGCATCAACGCAGCCTCGTCCAGCTCGTCCAGCGTCGCGAGTACCGGCAGACGACCGACGAATTCCGGGATCAGACCGAACTTGACCAGATCGTCAGGCTCGACTTCACGCAGGGACTCACCGACTTTCTTGCCTTCTTCCTTGCTGCGCACTTCCGCGTTGAAACCGATACCGCCCTTGGTGGAACGGTTTTGAATAACCTTTTCCAGACCGGAGAACGCACCGCCGCAGATGAACAGGATGTTACGGGTGTCGACCTGAAGGAATTCCTGCTGTGGATGCTTGCGACCACCTTGAGGCGGAACGGAAGCGACCGTGCCTTCGATCAACTTGAGCAGGGCCTGCTGCACGCCTTCACCGGAAACGTCCCGGGTGATCGACGGGTTGTCGGATTTGCGCGAAATCTTGTCGATTTCATCGATGTAGACAATACCCATCTGGGCTTTTTCCACGTCGTAATCGCATTTCTGCAGCAGCTTCTGAATGATGTTCTCGACATCTTCACCCACGTAACCCGCCTCGGTGAGGGTGGTTGCGTCGGCGATGGTGAACGGAACGTTCAGCAAGCGGGCCAGGGTTTCGGCAAGCAGGGTCTTACCCGAGCCTGTCGGGCCGATCAGCAGGATGTTGCTCTTGCCGAGTTCGACGTCGTCATTCTTTTTGTCACGCTGATTCAGGCGCTTGTAGTGGTTGTACACCGCTACGGCCAGAACCTTTTTCGCACGCTCCTGACCAATCACATACTGATCAAGGATGCCGCTGATTTCTTTAGGCGAAGGCAATTTATGCGCGCTGCTTTCGGCCTGTGCTTCCTGCACCTCCTCGCGGATGATGTCATTGCACAGGTCGACGCACTCGTCGCAGATAAAGACCGAGGGGCCGGCAATCAATTTGCGTACTTCATGCTGGCTTTTGCCACAGAAGGAGCAATAGAGCAGCTTGCCGTTGTCCTCGCCGTTGCGGGTGTCAGTCATTCGTTCGATCCAAATCCGATAGGCTTGCAACACAAGATGAAGGCTATTGCGGGCTTTTTCAAGCCCGCAGGTGTCGGACCCGCCGACCAACCTTATTTTGAGCTGCTTATTTTAAGCAGGGCGCTGACTGATCACTTCGTCGATCAACCCGTACTCACGCGCAGCGTCCGCACTCATGAAATTATCGCGGTTGGTATCACGCTCGATTTCTTCAAGCGTGCGCCCGCTGTGCTTGGCCATCAGCGTGTTGAGACGCTCACGAATGAAGAGGATTTCCTTGGCGTGGATTTCGATATCCGACGCCTGGCCCTGGAAACCGCCCAGTGGCTGGTGAATCATCACACGCGAGTTGGGCAGGCAGTAACGCTTGCCCTGGGCACCAGCCGTCAGCAGGAATGCGCCCATGCTGCACGCCTGACCGATACAGGTGGTCGACACATTGGGCTTGATGAACTGCATGGTGTCGTAGATCGACATGCCCGCCGTCACCGAACCGCCCGGGGAGTTGATATAGAGATGGATGTCCTTGTCCGGGTTTTCCGCTTCAAGGAACAGCAATTGCGCACAGATCAGGTTGGCCATGTAGTCCTCTACCGGGCCAACCAGAAAGATCACTCGCTCCTTGAGCAGGCGCGAGTAGATGTCGTAGGCGCGCTCGCCACGAGCGGACTGCTCGACAACCATCGGGACCAGGCCGCCTGCGGCCTGGATATCAGAGTTCTGCTGAATATACGAATTACGGAACATGCTCTGCAGTCACTCCCAAATAGTTATGTCTTGAATACGCATAAGCCAGCACGAAGGCTGGCTTATGGTGTTTGCTTCTTACCGCAAAAGTGATCAGTCGGCTTGTGGTGCTTCTACCGGCTTGACCGCTTCTTCGTAAGAGACCGATTTGTCGGTCACGCTAGCTTTCTGCAGAACAGTATCCACAACTTGCTCTTCCAGCACAACCGAACGAACTTCGTTCAGTTGCTGGTCGTTTTTGTAGTACCAGGACACAACTTGCTCAGGCTCCTGATAGGCCGAAGCCATTTCCTGAATCATCTCGCGAACGCGGGTTTCGTCTGGCTTGAGGTCGAACTGCTTGACCACTTCAGCCACGATCAGGCCCAGCACTACGCGGCGCTTGGCTTGCTCTTCGAACAGCTCGGCCGGCAGCTGGTCAGGCTTGATGTTGCCGCCGAACTGCTGGACAGCCTGCACGCGCAGACGGTCAACTTCGTTGGACAGCAGAGCCTTTGGCACTTCGATCGGGTTGGTGGCCAGCAGACCGTCCATTACCTGATTCTTGACCTTGGATTTGATCGCCTGACGCAGCTCGCGCTCCATGTTCTTGCGAACTTCGGCACGGAAGCCTTCCAGACCGGTTTCCTTGATGCCGAACTGAGCGAAGAACTCTTCAGTCAGTTCTGGCAGCTTTGGCTCGGAAACGGTGTTGACAGTCACGGTGAACTCGGCGGTTTTGCCAGCCAGGTCCAGGTTCTGATAGTCCTCTGGGAAAGTCAGGTTCAGAACGCGCTCTTCACCGGCCTTGGCGCCAACCAGGCCATCTTCGAAACCAGGGATCATGCGGCCGGAACCCAGGACCAGCTGGGTACCCTTGGCGGAACCGCCGGCGAACACTTCACCGTCGACCTTGCCGACGAAATCGATGTTCAGCTGGTCTTCGTTCTGGGCAGCGCGATCGGCCACTTCGAAACGGGTGTTCTGCTTGCGCAGGATTTCCAGCATCTTGTCCAGATCGGCGTCAGTCACGTCAGCGCTCAGACGCTCGACGGTGATGCCGTCAAAACCGGCAACAGTGAACTCAGGGAACACTTCGAAAACAGCGACGTATTCCAGGTCCTTGCCAGCTTCCAGGGACTTTGGCTCGATCGATGGCGAACCAGCCGGGTTCAGCTTCTGCTCAACCACAGCTTCGTAGAAGGAGGACTGGATCACGTCGCCTACAGCTTCCTGGCGAGCATCGGCACCGAAACGGCGCTTGATTTCGCTCATTGGCACTTTGCCTGGACGGAAGCCAGCAATCTTGGCCTTTTGGGCGGTCTGCTGCAGACGCTTGTTGACCTGGCTCTCGATGCGCTCAGCCGGCACGGTGACGCTCATGCGGCGCTCAAGAGCAGTAGTATTTTCAACAGAAACTTGCATGGATATTCCTCGTTGCACAGACGTTAGCCGGCCGTTTCCGACCCCAGAATCAAGGGCATGCATTCTAGTGGGTCAAACTCAAGAAGTCACCCTACTGAAAACGGGTAAAAAAGCAGCAGGCAATTTATAGGGGCGAATGCACGAGTGCACCTCGCCCCGATGGCAAATACAACCAATCACGCCAGGGCTCTGCGCCGACCCTTCCTATATAGAAGAGGTCGCCAATCATCTCCCTGACAGCCAGCCCCGCACACAGGACCGGCGGACAGGACGGCATCATCGAGAAACATAAATACGACGAAACGCCCCGCCCCTGCGACCCGGAACTTGCGGCCGCCGAAACAAAAAAGGCGCCAGACTTTTCAATCTGGCGCCTTTCGAAATATGGGGTGGACGATGGGGATCGAACCCACGACAACGGGAGTCACAATCCCGTGCTCTACCAACTGAGCTACGCCCACCATATTGCCTGTTAAAGAAGCCAAACAACTTCTTTATCAAGCTCCAGCCAGGCCAACAGCCTGATCGAAGCTTTATTTGGTGCGGATGAAGAGACTCGAACTCTTACGCCTCGCGGCGCTGGAACCTAAATCCAGTGTGTCTACCAATTCCACCACATCCGCGGATGAAGCCGTTAAAGCAAAGGCGCCAGACTGTTAATCTGGCGCCTTTCGAAATATGGGGTGGACGATGGGGATCGAACCCACGACAACGGGAGTCACAATCCCGTGCTCTAC
>NZ_JBYSYZ010000046.1:0-4652 GCF_058783925.1 Pseudomonas sp. FW305-70 | reverse complement strand
CTACCAACTGAGCTACGCCCACCATATCGCGTTACTTGTGCCAAAGCTGCCTAATGGCGCACCCGGCAGGACTCGAACCTGCGACCATCCGCTTAGAAGGCGGATGCTCTATCCAGCTGAGCTACGGGCGCCTTGTTAGCTGTACCCTTGGAGGACTACAAACTAAGTGCTTTCCAGTCTCGCAGAACCGTAATCCCGCTCAACCTTCTTAACCAGTGCTAGGCTGTGCCCGACAAGTGCGACGAATAGTATAGAGCCACCCGAAGGTCGTCAATTCCTTTTTAAAAAAAATTCATTTAATTAAAGGAGTTAGGGGAATTTGCAGACCAAGCGCCTTTGCCCTCACCGCATGACATGCGAGAATGCGTTCTCTTTTTTTCCCCTCTCGATGGTTAATCACGCGCAATGACTGCACAACTAATCGACGGCAAATCGATCGCCGCCAGCCTGCGCCAGCAGATCGCCCAACGTGTCACCGAGCGTCGCCAGCAAGGCCTGCGCACGCCCGGCCTTGCGGTGATCCTGGTCGGTAGCGATCCTGCCTCTCAGGTTTATGTCTCGCACAAGCGTAAAGACTGTGAAGAGGTCGGCTTTCTGTCCCAAGCTTATGACCTGCCTTCCGAAACCACTCAAGAAGCACTGACCGAGCTGATCGATCGCCTGAACGACGATCCTGCGATCGACGGCGTTCTGCTCCAGCTTCCGCTTCCCGAACACCTGGACGCCTCCAGACTGCTGGAGCGCATTCGTCCGGACAAAGACGTCGACGGTTTCCATCCTTATAACGTCGGTCGCCTGGCCCAGCGTATCCCGCTGCTGCGCCCATGCACCCCCAAAGGCATCATGACCCTGCTGGAAAGCACCGGGGTCGATCTTTACGGGATGAATGCCGTGGTCGTCGGTGCGTCCAATATCGTTGGCCGCCCGATGGCGATGGAGTTGCTGCTGGCCGGTTGCACCGTGACGGTCACCCACCGCTTTACCAAGGACCTGGCCGGTCATGTCGGCCGTGCGGACCTGGTCGTCGTCGCCGCCGGCAAGCCAGGGCTGGTCAAGGGCGAATGGATCAAGGAAGGCGCGATCGTGATCGATGTCGGCATCAACCGTCAGGACGATGGCAAGCTGGTCGGTGACGTGATCTACGAAACCGCCCTGCCCCGCGCCGGCTGGATCACTCCGGTGCCGGGCGGCGTTGGCCCGATGACCCGTGCCTGCCTGCTGGAAAACACCCTGTACGCCGCTGAAACCCTGCACAGCTGAGTTTCACCGCAGACGCTGACAGCGAATCGAAGAACCCCGCCCTTGGCGGGGTTCTTTTTGCCTGCGAAACACGCTCGACCACCCGACGGAAAATGACATTTTTTTCATGTTTCTCAGGACTTTCGCCTGTTGTTTGAACAACCATCGACAGTTATTCAGCCATACTCCAGAATGTCGCGCTTTTTACGAAATAGCCCGTTACAGAACGGCCTATCAACACTTTGTGAGTCTGCCAGCGTGAAAATCCGTCTTTCCATCCTGAGCCTATTTTTTGCAGTTACAGGGACTTTCCTCACGCCCATCGCCAGTGCTGACGAGACCACCGCAGCGCCGCGAGATACGAAGACACTCAAGCTCGCTTCCGGCAGTTCCCTGCTGCTGGACATGCAGACCAACAAAGTCATCTATGCCAGCAATCCTGACGTCGTCGTCCCCATCGCGTCCGTCAGCAAACTGATGACCGGCCTGGTCGTGGTCGAAGCCCGCCAGAACATGGATGAATACATCAACATCAACATCAGCGACACACCGGAAATGAAAGGCGTGTACTCCCGGGTCAAGCTCAAGAGCGAACTGCCGCGCCGGGAAATGCTGCTGATTGCCCTGATGTCATCCGAAAACCGCGCCGCTGCAAGCCTGGCCCACCACTATCCGGGAGGCTATGCCGCGTTCATTGCTGCCATGAACGCCAAGGCCCGGGCCTTGGGCATGACCAACACGCATTTCGTCGAGCCGACCGGTCTCTCCCCGCGCAACGTGTCGACCGCTCGCGATTTGAGCAAACTGTTGATCGCCGCGCACAAGTACCCGCTGCTGACCGAGCTGAGCACGACCAAGGAAAAAACCGTCTCGTTCCGTAAACCCAACTACAGCCTGGGTTTCCGCAACACCGACCATTTGGTCCGCAAGCCGGACTGGGACATCCAGCTGACAAAAACCGGTTTCACCAACGAAGCAGGCCACTGCCTGGTGCTGGTGACCCGAATGAGTAATCGCCCGGTGGCCCTGGTGATCCTTGACGCCTATGGCAAGTACACCCATTTTGCCGATGCCACGCGCATGCGTAATTGGGTAGAGAGCGGAAAGAGCGCAGACGTGCCTTCCGTAGCCTTGCAGTACAAGGCAGACAAGAACCTCAAGCAGCGGCAGAGCGGCGTGGTTGAAGCGTCGCAGTAACCTTGCTGCAGACACATGAAAAAGCCCCGATCACTCGGGGCTTTTTTTTGGTTCTTCACGGAACACAGATTACGAAACATCCTACAGGTGGCGGCTATTCAGTCGTTGGGCAGCGGCATCTGGTCGTCATCCGGGATGCCGTCGCCGGTACTTGGATCTCTCCACCCCTTCGGTTTTTCAGTAGGCACCACCGTTGGCCGCGCCAGGGGATCCCTCAACGGGCTGTCCGGATCCATCACCGGATCGGTGCTTTGCTCCGGGGTCGTGGGGACGGTTTCCGGACGTTTGTCGTCGAAACTGGAATCGGTAGACATACACACCTCCATTGAACCTAAGGTTTCAGATCACCCAGTGGATCGTAGGGCTTTGCCGGAGCCTTGGGGTTGTCACCCGGCTTCACATCCCTCGGTGCCTTGGCGGGCCCGATCGGGTCGACCTGAGGGTCGGCAAGGTCCGGTGAATCGGGGTCGAAACCCAGCTCATCGCCAGAGGAATGTTCAGACGAGTGCGGACCGACGGGCGTTGTGGAGTGAGCCATGGGTGCCTCCTGATCTCGGCCCGGAACAATGATCCGGGCCTTTGAAGATCAGAGGCCGGCGGCGAACGATGGTGCCCGTCGGGTGACCAACGGACTTAGTGTGCGGCCAGGGCTTTTTTCGCCTTGGCGGCGGCCTGCTCCTGACCGGCTTGAGCCAGCTCGTTGGCGGCATTGAGCCATCGCTGCTGATCGACCTGCGACGGGATCTGCGTCGGATTCTGGATCAGCACGGCCCAGCCACCGGCGTCCTTGAATGCCGACTCGAAGGCGCTGAAGCTCATCAGTTCGCGGCGATCCATCCCCGCGCGCAACAGGACCGTCTGCTTCTGGCGGTTGTAGCCGGCTAAAATGGCGTAACGCGGTTCGGCCCACATGGCCGAGCCCTCGGTGAAGCGCACCATCACCGGATAACCGGCGGCGACCTGCGTCAACAAAGCCGCAAGGTTGCTGTCGAGGGGATAAACCACCATCCCGTACTCGCGGGCCAGGTTCTGCATGTTCTGTTGCAACTGCGCTTCACCCCCCGGCAAATGCAAGGGCTTTTCGAGCAAGCCCGGGGTGATCACGATGCCCTGCTGGGACAGCATGCTGGCCAGCACCTGCGGCCCGCTTTGATACGCATCGCCCCGGTAGAATCGGCCGCTGAGTTCGACTCGCTCCGGCAAACGCTTGATCTCGGGTGCAACACTCCCGGCGCAGCCCGCCAGACTTGCCACGCAACCGGCCATCAGCATGGCCGACAAAATTCGAGAAAATACCCGCACCATCAGCTCTCTCTTGTTCAGGTTCAGACGCCAGGCAATCCCATTTCTGGCTCGGTCGTCGATCATAGGTCGCCGCGCTGCCCGGGTATAGCTTTAAACGGCAGACGCGTGCATCCGATAGAGCGAACTGGTTGGTGACTGCCGACTTTCGGTCAATAGTCTGAAATGCAGTAACGGCTAGACTGTGTTCTAAAGAGACGGCAGTGAAGCGTGTGTGCCCGCAGCAGGGCAAAGAGGAGGCGCAGATGAGCCTGACCATGATCATTGCGATGTTGATTGGCAGCTGGCTGGCGGTAGCCGCTGCCATGCTGTGGGGCGTGCTGCGCATCACTCGCCGCCACCATCACCCTGCCCCGCCCGCAACGGCGCCAGAAGCGGACGAGACGCGCAGCCAACACGCCAACGCTCACTGACCGATATTTTCTTCGAACAAACAAAAACGGCCGCCTGGGTTCAGGCGGCCGTTTGGCTTTCATCTACCGTCAAGCGTCAGCGTTTACCTGCTTCTGCCGGGCCCGGCGGGACATCATGTTCAACACCTCGATCGAAGCCGAGAACGCCATGGCCGCATAGACGTAGCCTTTCGGTACATGGGCGCCGAAGCCTTCGGCGATCAGCGTCATGCCGATCATGATCAGGAAGCCCAGGGCCAGCATCACCACCGTCGGGTTGTCGTTGATGAACTTGGCCAACGGATCAGCGGCAAACAACATCACCAGCACCGACACCACCACCGCGATGATCATGATCGGCAAATGCTCGGTCATGCCGACAGCGGTAATGATGCTGTCGATGGAAAACACCATGTCCAGCATCAGGATCTGGCCGATCGCCGCAGCAAAGCCCAGGGTCACGGTGGATGTCTTGGACGTCGGATCATCCGGCGCCGGGTCCATGCTGTGATGGATCTCGGT
>NZ_JBYSYZ010000045.1:0-46181 GCF_058783925.1 Pseudomonas sp. FW305-70 | reverse complement strand
GTGTCAGTCACCTTTTATGTCGACTGGCACGACCCCTTCGCGAGCAAGCCCGCTCCCACAGGTTTTGTGGCTCAAACGGCGGCAGGGCGCAGGGAGTAGGTTTTCAACTGATCGGCGAAGTCGCGCAGGGATTGAATCCCGCTGGCTTCGGCTTCGTGTACCCAGTCCTTGATGGCCGCCAGCATGTCGTGGCCATTTGAGCTGGTCTTGACCCAGATCTGCTGCAGGGCCAGGCGTTTCTCGTAAATTACCTTCAACGCCTGACTGTGCTCGAGCATGTTCTGGATGCGTACATGGTGTTTGTCATCCAGCAGGCTGGTCTCTCGCGAAAGCAGGCGTTTGGCCCGGTGGAACTGGTGACGTACCGAGTGATCGACCTTTTCCAGCTCTTGCTTGACCAGCGGGCCGATCACCAATTTGCGGTACTGGGCCATGATCTGGAAGCGGTTGTTGAGGATCGCCATGGCGGTGTCCATGTCCAGGTTGCCCTTGCCTTCGACGCGATGGGCAATCGGCGCAACCCGTTGAACCTTGGCCAGGCGCAGGAAGCTGAAGACTTTGATCCACGCCCAGCCCAGGTCGAATTCCCACTTCTTCACCGACAGTTTTGCCGAATTAGGGTAGGTGTGATGGTTGTTATGCAGTTCTTCGCCGCCAATCAGGATGCCCCACGGCACCAGGTTGGTCGCCGCATCGCGGCATTCGAAGTTGCGGTAGCCGATGGCATGGCCCAGGCCATTGACCACGCCGGCGGCCCACACCGGGATCCACATCATCTGGATGGCCCAGATGGTGATGCCGATGGTGCCGAACAGCAGCAGGTCGATAACGGCCATGATCGCCACACCCAGCAGCGGGAAGCGGCTGTAGAGGTTGCGCTCGATCCAGTCTTCGGGGCAGTTCTTGCCGTAGATGCGCAGCGTCTCGGGATTTTCCGCTTCGGCGCGGTACAGCTCGGCGCCTTTGCGCAGCACCGTGGACAGCCCTTTGATGACCGGGCTGTGCGGATCATCGACGGTTTCGCATTTGGCGTGATGCTTGCGGTGGATGGCCGTCCACTCGCGGGTGTTCTGCGCCGTGGTCAGCCACAGCCAGAAACGGAAGAAATGCTTGAGGCCCCCATTCAGCTCCAGGGAGCGGTGGGCCGAGTAACGATGCAGATAGACCGTAACGGCGATGATCGTGACGTGGGTCATCAGCAGGGTGACTGCTACCAGTGACCAGGCTGACAAGCCAAGTAAACCTTCGTACCACATAGGCTGTAGGGCCCTCGATAAAGAAAAAACAGCCGTTGCATTATCACTAAGCCCACACAGAAAACCAGTCGCCCTTTCAGATAAGAGTGGCTGGATGTGTCTTTAAACTATAATTCCAACCTTTTCGTATGGACATGGATTGCCGGATGCCTGCCACCTATCGTGATGCCTTGCGTGCAGCGCTGCTCTATCTGTTGCTTTCTGTGGTTTGGCTGCAGATCAGTGGCTATTTATTAAACAGTTTCTTCGATAGCTCCGCCGAGCGACTGCGATGGCAACTGATCAACGGTTACGTTTGGGTGCTGTTCAGCGCCGGATTGATCTTCATTGCCCGGGCGCGGCTGCTGCGGTGTCTGGGTATCGGCGCCAAACTGCGTGAGCGCGATGCCGACCGCATGCGCTTGCGACAGGCGACGGCAGTGTTCGACTGCACCCGCGAAGGGGTGCTGGTCACCAATCGGGAAGGCGCAATCGTTCATGTGAACCGGGCCTTTATGGAGATCACCGGTTATGACGGTGAGGAGGTGCTGGGGGAGCGGCCCAATATGTTCAAGTCGGGGCGCCATCCCGCGCAATTCTATCAAGCGATGTTCGCCACGCTTGCAAGCGCCGGGGAGTGGAGCGGGGAAATCTGGAACCGGCGCAAAAGCGGCGAAATTTATCCGCAATGGCAGACAATCCGCCTGATTCATGACGACGACGGCCAGCCGAGCCAGTATGTGGCGGTGTTTTCCGATATCAGTGCAATCAAGAACTCCGAACACGAGTTGATGCACCTGGCGCACCACGACCCGCTGACCGACCTGCCGAACCGTCTGCTGTTCAGCGACCGCGCCGAACAGGCCCTGGCCTCGGCGCAGGTGCACAAGCGTGGTTGCGCGCTGCTGATGATCGATCTCGATCACTTCAAGATGATCAACGATAGCCTCGGGCATACCGTTGGCGATCAGTTGCTCAAGGCTGTAGCCGGGCGCCTGAAAGGTATGTTCGATCCCGGCATTACCCTGGCTCGGCTGGGTGGCGACGAGTTTGCCGTGCTGGCCGAATGCTGTCCGCAGTTGGTCCAGGCGGCTGCGCTGGCGCAACGGATCATCAACGGACTGAAAGAGCCGTTTGCTATCGATGGACATCAGCTGTTCATCAACACCAGCATTGGCATCAGCCTGTTCCCCAGCGATGCCTTGAGCGTTGAACAATTGTTGCGCAACGCCGATTCGGCATTATTCAAGGCCAAAAGCACCGGTCGCAATGACTACGCGCTCTACACCGAAGAATTGACCGCCCATGCCCAACAACGCGTCGAGATCGCCTTCGAATTGCGCCGCGCCCTGGACCAGCAAGAGCTGCAGGTTTATTACCAGCCGGTTCACGACCTCAAGACCAGCCGCCTGGTGGGTGTCGAGGCGCTGGTGCGTTGGCAGCACCCGCAGCGGGGGCTGGTGTCACCGGCGGAATTCATTCCTGTCGCCGAACGAACCGGTCTGATCGCCGAAATCGATGCATGGGTCATGGCGCAGGCGTGCCGGCAGATGTGTCAGTGGCAGCAGGATGGCGTGGTGCTGTCGTTTGTGGCGGTCAACATTTCTTCGCGCCTGTTTGCCCATCGCGAGTTATATCAGCAGGTGGCGCAGGTGCTGCACGAAACCGGGCTGGAACCGGCCTGTCTGGAACTGGAAGTGACCGAAAGCGCGGTGATGGATGATCCGGAGGTCGCGCTGGAGCAGATGCATCGCCTGCGCGAGTTGGGGGTGCGCCTGGCCATCGACGACTTCGGCACGGGTTACTCATCGCTGTTGCGGCTCAAGCGCCTGCCGGTGCAAAAACTGAAGATCGACCAAGGCTTCGTCGCCGGATTGCCGTGGGACGAGGATGATGCGGCGATCTCGCGGGTGATCATCGCTCTGGCCCAAAGCATGGGCATGCAGGTTCATGCCGAAGGGATCGAGCAGGTCGAACAGGCGGCTTTCCTCCTCGAGCAGGGCTGTGATCTGGGCCAGGGCTACTGGTTCGGGCGGCCGGTGCCGGCAGGGCAGTTGAACTGGGCTCATGCGCCGGTGATCGCGTAGGAGCGAGCTTGCTCGCGATGAACTTCAACGATGACAAGGGCTGCCTGAATGAACGCGGTGCCTCCTGCCACCATCGCGAGCAAGCTCGCTCCTACAGGGGGTTTGCGTACGTTTGAAAGGTGCAATCCCTCGCAAAGCCTTGTCTTGTCAGATAATGTTTTCTGGTTATATAAACATTCTTAAATAGTCTTTTTAAGAATATCAAGACCTCACTAGTATTGCTCCCAAGCCGCAAGCAGTGCCGACACTGCGAGGCAATCTCTCAGTTGAAGGAGCAGCAATATGAGCGCATCCCTGCGTAGTGTCGACGGTCAAGACGAAGCCACCATTCTGCGTGAAATCCAGAGCGCCCTGCGCGATCTGCGTTTTGGTGCCGTGGAAATCACTGTGCACAACGCGCAGGTGGTGCAGATCGAACGCAAAGAAAAATTCCGCTTGCAGCAGCCGGGCAACAAGCCGGGCTGAGGCGAATCAGGCACCGCGATTTCCGATATCCCATAAGAAAAAGCCAACAAACCAAGAATTCCAGGAGCTTTCACCATGTCGTCGATTCGTCATTTCGCTTTGGCCGCCCTGGCCAGCGCCCTTTTTGCCGGTTCCGCAGTTGCCAAGGACTACGAACTGCTCAACGTGTCGTACGACCCGACCCGCGAGCTGTATCAGGACTACAACGCCGAATTCGTGAAGTTCTGGCAAAAGGAACATGCCGGCGACACCGTGAAAATCCAGCAATCCCATGGTGGCTCGGGCAAGCAAGGCCGAGCGGTGATCGATGGCCTGCGTGCCGACGTCGTGACCCTGGCCCTGGCCGGTGACATCGACGAAATCGCCAAGCTCGGCAAGACCCTGCCGGCTGACTGGCAAAAGCGCCTGCCGGACGCAAGCACGCCATATACCTCGACCATCGTGTTCCTGGTGCGCAAGGGCAACCCTAAAGGCATCAAGGATTGGGGTGACCTGATCAAGAATGACGTTTCGGTGATCACGCCGAACCCGAAAACCTCCGGCGGTGCGCGCTGGAACTTCCTCGCGGCCTGGGCCTATGGCCTCAAAGCCAATGGCGGCGACGAAGCCAAGGCCAAGGAATACGTGCAAACCCTGTTCAAGCACGTGCCCGTGCTGGACACCGGCGCCCGCGGCTCGACCATTACCTTCGTCAACAACGGCCAGGGCGACGTGTTGCTGGCCTGGGAAAACGAAGCCTTCCTGGCCCTGAAAGAAGAGGGCGGCGCCGACAAGTTCGACATCGTCGTGCCTTCGCTGTCGATCCTTGCCGAGCCACCAGTGGCGGTGGTCGACAAGAATGCCGAGAAAAAGGGCAACGAGCAGATCGCCGAAGCCTACCTCAAGCACCTGTACAGCCCGGCCGGCCAGGAAATCGCGGCGAAGAATTTCTATCGCCCGCGTGACAAGGACGTGGCCGCCAAGTACGCCCAGCAGTTCCCGAAGCTGGAGCTGGTGAGCATCGACAAGGACTTCGGTGGCTGGAAAGCCGCACAACCGAAATTCTTCAATGACGGCGGGGTGTTCGACCAGATCTACCAGGCGCAATAACCTCGCTTAAGCTACATAACATGTGGGAGCGGGCTTGCTCGCGAAGGCGGTGTGTCAGACGACATCATTGTTGACTGATGCTCCCTCTTCGCGAGCAAGCCCGCTCCCACAAGGATGGGTTTAGTTGATCGCTTTTTAACCAAGGACTTTTATGTCGCGTCGTATCTCCCCCGTCATACCCGGCTTCGGGCTGACGCTGGGCTACACCTTGGTGTACCTCAGCCTGATTGTGCTCATACCACTGGCGGCGATGTTCGTGCATGCCGCTCAACTCACCTGGGATCAGTTCTGGGCAATCATCTCGGCGCCACGGGTGCTGGCGGCGCTGAAGCTCAGCTTCGGCACCGCCCTGTGTGCCGCAATCATCAACGGCATCATCGGCACGCTGCTGGCCTGGGTATTAGTGCGCTATACCTTCCCTGGACGAAAAGTGATCGATGCAATGATCGACCTGCCGTTCGCATTGCCCACGGCAGTGGCCGGTATTGCGCTGACGGCGTTGTACACCCCTACCGGTCTGGTCGGTCAGTTTGCAGCGGATTTGGGTTTCAAGATCGCCTACACCCCCCTGGGCATCACCCTTGCCCTCACTTTTGTGACACTTCCATTCGTAGTACGTACCGTACAGCCAGTATTGGCGGACATACCTCGTGAAGTCGAAGAAGCGGCGGCGTGCCTGGGTGCAAAACCATTGCAGGTTTTCCGCCATATCCTGCTGCCGGCACTGCTTCCGGCATGGCTGACCGGTTTCGCGCTGGCCTTTGCCCGCGGGGTCGGCGAGTATGGTTCGGTGATTTTCATCGCCGGCAACATGCCGATGAAAACCGAGATTCTGCCGCTGCTGATCATGGTCAAACTCGACCAATACGATTACACCGGCGCTACCTCCATTGGTGTACTGATGCTGGTGGTTTCCTTCGTCCTGTTGCTGCTGATCAACTTGTTGCAGCGACGCATCGAAACCCCATAAGGAGGCGCACCCATGTCCCAATCGTCTATTGCTGCCGCTTCCTCGAACGCTGCCCGTCGTGGCAGTGCGACTTCGCGGCGAATCCTGATCGGCCTTGGCTGGCTGATTTTTGCCCTGTTCCTGTTGCTGCCGCTGTTCATCGTGGTGTCCCAGGGCCTGAAGCTCGGTCTTGGTGCGTTCTTCACCGCGATCTTTGAGCCGGACGCGTTGTCGGCACTGAAACTCACGGTCATCGCCGTACTGATTTCGGTGCCGCTGAACCTGGTGTTCGGCGTCAGCGCCGCCTGGTGCGTGAGCAAGTACTCGTTCCGCGGCAAGAGCATGCTGGTGACGCTGATCGACCTGCCGTTTTCGGTGTCGCCGGTGATCGCCGGTCTGGTCTATGTGTTGATGTTCGGCGCCCAGGGCCTGTTTGGCCCATGGCTGCAGGACCACGACATCCAGATCGTCTTCGCCCTGCCGGGCATCGTGTTGGCGACGATTTTCGTCACCGTGCCGTTCGTGGCCCGTGAACTGATCCCGCTGATGCAGGAACAGGGCACTCAGGAAGAGGAGGCCGCGCGTCTGCTCGGCGCCAACGGCTGGCAGATGTTCTGGCACGTCACCGTACCCAACATCAAATGGGGCCTGATTTATGGCGTGGTGTTGTGCACCGCCCGGGCCATGGGTGAGTTCGGTGCAGTGTCGGTGGTTTCCGGGCACATTCGCGGGGTGACCAACACCCTGCCGTTGCACGTCGAGATCCTCTACAACGAATACAACCACGTGGCCGCGTTCGCCGTGGCGAGCCTGTTGCTGATCCTGGCGCTCTTCATCCTGCTGCTCAAGCAGTGGAGCGAAAACCGTATTAACCGCCTGCGCGCCAGCGCCGCGGAGGAATAATTCATGTCGATCGAAGTGCGTAACGTCAGCAAGAATTTCAACGCGTTCAAGGCGCTGGACAACATCAGCCTGGACATCCAGAGCGGCGAACTCGTCGCGTTGCTCGGCCCGTCGGGCTGCGGCAAGACCACGCTGCTGCGGATCATTGCCGGCCTGGAAACCCCGGACAAGGGCAACATCGTGTTCCACGGTGAAGACGTTTCCGGCCACGACGTGCGTGATCGCAACGTCGGTTTCGTGTTCCAGCACTACGCCCTGTTCCGCCACATGACGGTGTTCGACAACGTCGCGTTCGGCCTGCGCATGAAGCCGAAAAACCAGCGCCCGAGCGAAAGCCAGATCGCAACCAAGGTTCACGAGCTGCTGAACATGGTGCAACTGGACTGGTTGTCGGATCGCTACCCGGAGCAACTCTCCGGCGGCCAGCGTCAGCGCATTGCCTTGGCCCGGGCGCTGGCGGTGGAGCCGAAAGTGCTGCTGCTCGACGAACCTTTCGGCGCTCTCGACGCCAAGGTTCGCAAGGAGCTGCGCCGCTGGTTGGCGCGTCTGCACGAAGACATCAACCTGACCTCGGTGTTCGTGACCCACGACCAGGAAGAAGCGATGGAAGTCGCCGACCGTATCGTGGTGATGAACAAGGGTGTGATCGAGCAGATCGGCTCACCGGGTGACGTCTACGAAAACCCGGCCAGCGATTTCGTCTATCACTTCCTTGGTGATTCGAACCGCCTGCACCTGGGTGAAGACAACCACGTGCTGTTCCGCCCGCACGAAGTGTCGCTGTCGCGCCATGAACTGGAAGATCACCACGCGGCCGAAGTGCGCGATATTCGTCCGCTGGGCGCGACAACGCGGGTGACGCTGAAGGTCGAAGGGCAGAGCGATCTGATCGAGGCCGAAGTGGTCAAGGATCACGACAGCCTGATCGGGTTGGCGAAGGGTGAGACGCTGTTCTTCAAGCCGAAGGTCTGGCAGAAAGTCGCCAACATCTAAGGCAAAAGCTTCGCGAGCAAGCTCGCTCCCACACTGATTTGCGTCGTTCACAAATCCAGTGTGGGAGCGGGCTTGCCCGCGAATGCGATCTAGACAGCTGCACGCTTCGGATTGAGGCGCACCCCACCCACCCGCGCCTCGATCTGCTCTTTGAGCTCATGCCGCATCCCCAGCATGAACGCCAGCTCCGCCACCACGAACAACGGCCCGACAATCAACCCGGTCACGTCATCGACAAAAGCCGGTTTGCGCCCTTCGTAGTGATGGCCGACAAACTGGATCGCCCAACCGATCACGAACATCGCCACGCCGCTGCCCAGCCAGACCAGCGTGTTTTGCTCTGCCAGCGCATGACCGGCCCACACGCACAGCCCGAGCAACAGGGTCATCAACACGCCCAGGCGCAATTCCAGGCGCAGGTAAAACCACGCCGATGCCAGCGACACAAGCACCGCCGGTGACAGCCACACGCCACCCAGCGACCACTGCGGCCGGGACAGCAATACCGCGACGGCGACCACGATCAGCGGAATACCGATAAAGTGCGATGCAATATTGCGCGGATCACGGTGGTAGGCGGCGTATTGACTGAGGTGGTCGACGAGGCTTCTCATTGTTGTTCTCCTGTGGGGGTGATTGATCATGCCCCGGGGCCACTTCCCGCTCTGTCAGCCAGGCGACAATCTCTAGGAGTTTTCATGGATATGCAGGTCTGGCGCCCACGCCTGATGAGCGGTCAGTGGTTCAGCCATTTGCCTGTTTCCCTACAGGATAGCCTGCTGTCGGTGGCCAGGCTGCGGCGCCTGTCGCCGGGCCAGCGGCTGTTCAAGCGCGGCGATCCGCCCTGCGGCCTGTACGCGGTGCTTGAAGGCGCAGTACGCGTCGGTGCTGTGAGCGAGCAGGGCAAGGAAGCCTTGCTGAGCCTGGTGGAACCGCCACACTGGTTCGGCGAGATCTGCCTGTTCGATGGCCAGCCACGCACCCACGATGCCTACGCCGTGGGCCAGTGCACACTGCTGCACATTCCCCAGAACACCTTGCTGGTGTTGCTCGACGAGCATCCGCAGCACTGGCGGCAACTGGCGTTGTTGATGAGCCAGAAGCTGCGCATGACCTTCATCAACCTCGAACAATTGAGCCTGTTGCCGGCCCCGGCACGGCTGGCACACCGCTTGCTGATGATCGCCGAAGGCTATGGCGAGACCACCCCGCCGCGGCGCGTCCTGCAACTGCCCCAGGAACAGCTTGCCGCCATGTTGTCGCTGTCGCGCCAGACCACCAACCAGATCCTCAAAGAGTTGCAGGGGCAGGGGATCATCGGGCTGAGTTACGGCGAAATCGAAATCCTCGATGCCGAGCGGTTGCGGACACTGGCCACGATCTGACGGCGAACACCGAACCATTGTGGGAGCGGGCTTGCTCGCGAAGGCGTCAGCTCAGGTATATCAATTTCAACTGATACACCGCTTTCGCGAGCAAGCCCGCTCCCACAGTGGATCTGTGTAAATCACAAGATTGTGGTCACCGATAAAAAAACAGCGGGAGCGGGCTTGCCCGCGATGGGGCCAGACCAGCCAACTCACCTTCCGAATCAATCAGCGCAACCCATCCCGAAACTGCCCCGGCGTCATCCCGGTCCAGCGCTTGAACGCGCGACTGAAGCTGCTGGTATCGGCAAACCCGAGCAGATAGCTGATTTCGCTCAGCGACACCTGCGGGTCCCGCAGGTGCAGCAGCGCGAGGTTTTCGCGGCTTTCGTTGAGCAGCGTATCGAACCGGCAGCCCTCATCCGCCAGGTGCCGCTGCAGGCTGCGCAGGCTCAGGTGCAGGGCCTTGGCGATGTGTTCGGCGCTGGGTTCGCCTTCAGGCAGTTGTTCTTCAATGGCGTCGCGGACCTTGCGCTCCCACGTCAGCGGCTTGAGTTGCGCCAGGGTGCGCTTGAGCACGGTTTCGTTGTGTTCGGCCAGTTCCGGGTTGGCATCGTCCAGGTGGCTGTCGAAGTCGACGAGGGCGAATTCCAGCCGGTCTTCGTCGGCACCGAAGTGCACCGGCGAGCGAAAGACTTTATGCCATTGGTGCGCGTCTGCCGGCTCCGGGCGGCGCAGGTAAGTCTCCAGCGGTGCGTATTCACGGCCCAGGCGATTGCGGCAGGTGCGCACGTAAATCGCCATGAACGCATCGATGGCTTCGAAGGCCGGGGCGGGATTGCCAGCGGGGATTTTCAGACGGAAACGGTAGCGATCCTCGGCGCGAGTCAGTTCCAGCTCCAGGGCATCGCTGACCACCTGGTGATAGCGCACGATACGCTCGAACACTTCCCGCAGGCTGCCGCTGGCCACCAGCGCATAACCCAGCGCATGGAAGGTGGTCGGGCTGACGAAACGCGAAACCCGCAAACCGATCGCCGGGTCGCCGCTGGCCTGCACCGCCAGATTCCACAGGTGTGTGGTGCCCGACAGGGGATAACGCGCGTTCGGGTCGTCCATCAGTTGCGGGTCGAGCCCCGATTGCTGGCACAGGGCGGTGCTGTCAATGCCCAGGGCATCGAGCTGCTTGCGCAGGGCGCGGGTCCAGCTGGCGAGGGAGGTCGGTTCAGTCATGCTGATTGGCGCTTCCAGTCAACAGGTTGGCGTTCACGGCTACCGCATTGCGAGGTTCCGCAAGGCAGGATGCAACCATCAATAACCAGAGGATGGAAGCATGGACCGTACTTCTGCAAGCCCCCAACGACTGAATGCAGCCCAACGTTCAGCCCATATCCGTGAAGTGGTGCTGGCCAGAGGTGTCGAATTGCGTGAGAAATACCCGGTTCTCAAGCATCAGGACGCTCTCGGCGCAGGCATTCTGACCTTCGCCATCGCCGGTATGGTCGGTTCGGCGGCGCTCTACATGAGCGGGCACATGGCCTGGTGGGCGTGCCTGTTGCTCAATGCTTTTTTCGCCTCGCTGACCCATGAGCTGGAACACGACCTGATCCACAGCATGTACTTCCGCAAGCAGAAAGTGCCGCACAACCTGATGATGGGATTGGTGTGGCTGGCGCGGCCGAGCACCATCAATCCCTGGATTCGCCGCCATCTGCACCTCAATCACCACAAGGTGTCGGGCTCTGAGACCGACACGGAAGAGCGCGCCATCACCAATGGCGAACCCTGGGGTTTTGCGCGGCTGTTGATGATCGGCGACAACATCATGTCCTCGGTCATCCGCATGTTGCGGGCCAAGACCTGGGCAATGAAGTTCAGCATCATTAAGCGCACGCTGAAGGTCTATGCACCGCTGGCGCTGATGCATTGGGGCGCGTGGTACGTCTTTCTCGGCTTCCACGCAGCGAACGGCGTTGCGTACCTGATGGGCGCACCGATCGAGTGGTCGGCGACGACGTTGTCGGTGATGCAGGTGATCGACATCGCGGCCGTCGTGATCATCGGCCCGAACGTGTTGCGCACCTTCTGCCTGCACTTCATCAGCTCGAACATGCATTACTACGGTGACGTGGAGCCGGGCAACGTGATGCAGCAATGCCAGGTACTCAATGCCCCTTGGCTGTGGCCGCTGCAGGCGTTCTGCTTCAACTTCGGCAGCAGCCACGGGATCCATCACTTTGTGGTGAAGGAACCTTTCTACATCCGCCAGTTGACCGTGCCGGTGGGGCACAAGGTGATGCGCGAGATGGGTGTGCGGTTCAATGACTTCGGTACGTTTGCGCGGGCTAACCGGTTTGAGCGCAGGGAAAAGGGGCGTACGGCTCAGGCTTAAGGGTTGTCTGTAAGGGCCTCTTCGCGGGCAAGCCCGCTCCCACAAGGGATCTCGGGTGTTCACAAGTAATGTGTTCACTGAAGATCAAATGTGGGAGCGGGCTTGCTCGCGATAGCGGTGCATCAGGCAACATCAATCCGGCTGAAACGGCGACTCACTCAATATCACCCCAGTCTCATCCACATACCGCTGCCAATGCTCGATCAAGGCACTGAGCCGCTGCGGCTGGGTCGACGCCAGGTCATGAATCTCCCCAGGATCACTGCCCAGGTCATACAGCTGCCAGGTCGCCGGCCCCACCGGTCCCGGGATGTACACCGCCTTCCATTGCCCCTGGCGAATCGCCCGTCGACCGAACAATTCCCATCCGGTCACGGTGTGGTCGTCATGCACGTGCGCCGTCTCGCCCGACAGGAACCCCAGCCACGACTTCCCGCGAACGTCTGCCACGGGTTTGCCGTGCCATTGCTTGCCCGGATGGCGCACACCGGCCAAGTCCAGAATGGTCGGCGTGATGTCCATCACTGTGCCAAACCCGTGGCTGATCTGGCCCTTGAGCGGCAGCTGCGGGTAATGCACCAGCGCTGGCACGCGAATCCCGCCTTCGGTGGTGAAGGCCTTGAACAGTCGCGACGGCGCGGTCGCCACTTGCGCCCAGTTCGGCCCGTACCAGACGTAGGAGTTGGCGCGGCCGATGTTGTCCAGGCTGTTGTCGTAATGCTGGTTGAGATAAGTCAGCAACTGCGGGCCGAATTTCGGAAAGGCCTCCAGCAACGCCCCTTCGGCGCCGTTATCGGACATGAACAGGATGAAGGTGTTGTCCAGTTGTCCCTGCTGGCGCAAGTAATCGACGACACGCCCGATGTTCCAGTCCATGCGTTCGACCATTGCCGCATAAACTTCCATGGCTCGCGCAGAAATCTGCCGCTGTTCATCACTCAACGCATCCCACTGTGCGCTCAGCTGGATCAGGGGATGCGGCTCGACATCGGCCTCGATCAATCCCAGCTTCTTGAGTTTTTCCAGGCGTTCCAGCCGCAGCACTTCAGGGCCGGCGTCATAGCGCCCGCGGTATTTTTCCACCACCTCGGCCGGCGCCTGCAACGGCCAGTGCGGTGCGGAAAAGGGCAGGTAGGCGAAGAACGGCCGGGTCTGGTCGCGCTCCTTGAGGTATTGCAGCAGCTTGTCGCCGAAGGCGTCGGAGGAATAAAAATCCTTCGGCAGTTCGTCGATGAACCGGTCGTCTTCGATATACAGCGCTGGTGTGGACTTCAGCAGCCGTGGCGTCGTTTCATCGTAGGTCGGCTCGAAGCCGTAATGGTTGGCCGCACCGGGCAACAGCGAAAACGAACGCTCGAAACCCCGGGCGTGGGGTGCCCGTTCTGCGGTCAGGCCCAGGTGCCATTTGCCGCTCATCAACGTCTGGTAACCCGCCTCGCGCAGCAGCTCGGGCAGGGCGACCACGCGGTCGTTCAAGTGCCCTTCGTAGCCTGGTTTACCGATCAGGTCCGGGGTCAAGGCTTCGGCCATGGTGCCGATGCCGGCGATGTGGTGATCGGTGCCGGTGAGCAGCATCGAACGGGTCGGCGAGCAGGTCGGCGCGGTGTGGAAATCGGTCAGGCGCAAGCCATTGTTGGCCAGGGCATCGAGGTTTGGTGTATTGATTTCGCCGCCAAAGGCGCCGAGGTCGGAAAAGCCCAGGTCATCGGCCAGGATCACTAAAAAATTGGGACGTTGCGGCATCAAAAATTTCCTTTTTCAGTAGGCAATGAAGGACAGCGGCAGATCGCGGACCTGCACCGGCACGGGAGGCTGGTAGTGACCGTCGCTGGTGAGTTCGTGAAGCAGTTCTTCGCGCAATTGGTGGAAGTCGAAACTGCTGCGCTGGCGTGGATGGGGCAGGGCAATGTCGACCACTTGCTTGATCCGCCCCGGACGCGGCTCCATCACCACCACGCGGTCGGCGAGGAAGATCGCTTCCTCGACATCGTGGGTGACCAGCACCGTGGTGATTTTTGCCCGCGCGCGGATCGCCAGCAGTTCGTCCTGCATCTGCTGGCGGGTCAGCGCATCGAGGGCGCCGAAGGGCTCGTCCAGCAGCAGAATCCGCGGGCTGGCCACCAGGCCTCGGGCGATGGCCACGCGCTGCGCCATGCCGCCGGAGAGCTGGTGCGGATAGGCACGGGCGAAGTCGCCCAGGCCCACCAGTTCGATGAAGTCATGGATACGCTGGTGCTTTTGCGCGGCGCTCAATGGCTCGTTGACCAGGCCCAGGCCGATGTTGTCGGCCACGCTCAGCCACGGGAACAAACGGTGTTCCTGAAAGACGATGCCGCGCTCGCCACCGATGCCGGTGACGGCTTTGCCGTCGACGCTTATCTGCCCGCGAAATTGCCTGTCGAGGCCCACCAGCAGCCGCAGTAAAGTGGATTTTCCGCAACCGCTGGAGCCGACGATGGCGACGAACTCGCCCTCGGCGATGTCCAGGTTGAATTCGCGAATGGCCTCCAGTTCGAAGCCATCGACGTCGAAGGTCTTACCCACGTGATTGAAGCTGACAATCGGTGCGTTCATGCGTGTCTCCAGCGAGTGGCGCGGATTTCCAGGCGTTGGCCAATGAGGTTGAGCAAGGCGCCGGTCAGGCCCACCAGCAACATGCCGGCCATGATCAGGTCCATGCGCAGCAGTTGCTGGGCGCCGATCATCTGGCTGCCGATGCCGCCGTTGGACGGCATGAAATATTCGGCGCCGATGGTGCCGAGCCAGGCGTAGATCAGGCTCAGGCGAAGCCCTGCGAATATTCCCGGCGCCGCCCCCGGCAACACCAACCGACGCAGGCGCTGGGGCAGGTTCAGGCGCAGCACTTGGGCCGCCTCATTGAGTTGTGGCGAGAGATTGGCGACGCTGCGTTGGGTGGCGATGAACAGCGGAAAAAACGCGGCGAGGGCGACGAACACCCACTTGGCCAATTCCCCCAGGCCGAACCACGCGGTGAGCAGCGGCACCCAGGCGAAAATGGCGATCTGGCGGAGGGCGGCAAGGGTCGGGCCGAGCACGCGTTCACCGGTGCGCGACAGTCCCAGCAGCAGGCCCAGAGCAAAGCCGAGCCCGCCACCGAGCAGCAGCCCACCAAGGGTTCGGCCCAGACTCAGGGCCATGCCGCTAATCAGCGTGCCGTCGAGCAGGCCATGCCAGGTGGTGTGCAGGACGGCCAGCGGGCTGACCAGAATGTTCGGGTCAATCCACTGTTGATCCGTGCTCAGTTGCCACAACGCCAGCAGCGCCAGTGGCAGCAGCCACGGTTGCAGGCGTTGCCAGCCTTGATAACGCGGCCCGCGACGGATTTCGGCGGTGGCGGGGTGCGGCCAGTGCACCAGCGTCCTGTCCAACAGACCGATGCCACGATCCATCGCCACACCGATCAAGCCGATCACCACAATGCACACGAAGACGATGTCGAGCATGAACAACTGGCGTGCCCAGACCATCAGGTAGCCGATGCCTTCGCTGGACGCGAGCAGTTCAACAGCGAGCAGCGAGGTCCATCCGGCGGCCAGCGCAAGGCGCACACCGGCCATGAAGGCCGGCAGCGCGGCGGGCAGCACCAGGCGGCGGATCAACAGGTGCCCGGGCAGGCGCAACACGGCGGCGGCTTCGCGCAGCCTGGGTTGCGCGTCGCGCACGCCGACCAGTGTGTGCAGGGTCACCGGCACCACGATCGCCTTGATCAGCACCACCAGCTTCAGCCCTTCACCGATGCCGAAAAACACCATGAACAAGGGAATCCAGGCCAGGGTCGGGACTTGCGCCAACCCGGCGAAGGTGGGAAATACCAGGCGCTCCAGTCGACGACTGAAACCCAGCGCAGCACCCAAAACTGCACCAGCGCTGATCCCGGCCAGCAGCCCCCAGAACAAGCGTTGCAGGCTGATCCACAAATGGCTCCACAGCTCGCCTTGGGACAATTCAACGGCGCTGCTCCAGACCAGGGTCGGTGCCGGCAGGATCTGCTCGCTCATCCAGTGGTTGCGGCTGGCGAGCCACCAGAGGGTGAAAAGAGCGGTGGGTAACAACCACGGCAACAAGTGTTGGCCCAGGCTCGGCCATGTTCGCTTGTGTTCAAGCGATGGCGCGGCCAGTGGCAGGCTGAGCAGGGAAACACGGGCCATGAGAGACCTCCGTTGTCTTCCTGTGGGAGCGGGCTTGCTCGCGAAAGCAGTGTGTCAGGCAACAATGGGGTGACTGACACGCCCTCTTCGTCGGAACGCCGCCCGGAGCAAGCCCGCTCCCACAGGGTTTGATGTGTATTCGAAATTGATCTATAAAAATTATAAATAATTCTATTTAGAGATAAGCAAGGCCATTTAAGGCTTGGGAGCGCGCACGCATCCAATGCATTCGAAGAATATTTTCAATGCTGCCAAGGCATACCCGGCGGAGAGGTCCGCCGCTGTTGATATAGATCCATATGATCTAAAAATGTGAATTTATAGTATTTAAATGTTGGTTCTGATTCGGCCTACTTTCGGCTCATCAACGCCCGTTGCCCCAAGGAGCCGTACCCATGAACCTTCCCTTCAAACGTGTCATCAGCCTGTTCGCCGCACCGGCCCTGGCGGGTCTGCTGGCCTTCACGGCCAACGCCGGTGAGCTCAAGGAAATCCGCATCGCCGTGCCGGACCTGAGTGCCGGTACGCAGCACAGCGGTGGCGGTGTAGTGGATGTGTTGCGCGATCAACAGATCTTTGAAAAGGCCTTTGCCGATCAAGGCATCAAGATTCAGTGGAGCTTCTTCAAGGGCGCAGGCCCGGTGATCAACGAGGCGTTCGCCAACGGTCAGGTGGACCTGGCCTACCTTGGTGACCTGGCAGCCATCATCGGCAAGTCCAATGGTCTGGATACGCGATTGCTCAGCGCCTCGGCGCGCGGGGTCAAGCACTACCTCGGCGTGGTACCGGGTTCGGGGATCAAGACCCTGCAAGACCTCAAAGGCAAACGCGTGGCGATCTTCCGTGGCACGGCCAGCCAGTTGTCCTTCGATGCGGCGCTGGCCAGTCAGGGGTTGAGCGAGAAGGATGTGAAAGTCATCAACCTCGACTTCAACGCGGCGGTGGCGGCGCTGGCGGCGAAACAGATCGATGCCTCGTGGGGTGGTTCCGGGCTTACCGCATTACAGGCCAAGGGACTGGCCGAGCTGCCTTTGACCACCAAGGACCTGGGCGGCGCCGGCAGTGTGCAGGCCGTGTTGGTGGGGACCGGGAAGTTCGTCGACGAGCACCCCGAGGCGGTCGCCACACTGCTCAAGGCTCAACAGCAAGCGGTGGCGTGGTTAACCCAAGATAGCAACAAGGACGCTTACGTTCAGTTGGTGTCGGGGTTGGCGAGTTACCCGCCGGTGATTCTCAGCCAGGATCTGAAGGATCAGAAATTGAGCGAGGTATTCCCGTCGACACTCGATCCGGTGTTCCTTGGCAAATTGCAGGATGCGGTGGACCTGGCATCGCAGCAGAAGCTGATTCGCAAGTCGTTCAAGGTAAGCGATTGGGTGGCGCCGGAGTTGGCTGCGGCAAAACTTTGAATTTTCAGTGAGCTCACTGGCGCCATCGCGAGCAAGCTCGCTCCCACACTGGATTTTTGTCGTACACAAATTTTGTGCCCGATAGAGATCCCCTGTGGGAGCGAGCTTGCTCGCGATAGGGCCATCAAACCGCAACGCTGATCTGCTGCCTGTCCACCGCCACCAACGTCTCGATCATCGCCCGCGCCGCCGGCGACAACCGGAACCCGGTGCGACTGACAATCCCGCACCGCGCATTCATGCTCTCGATGTTCTGCGGCAAATTACGCCAGTGCAGCAGCACCAGCGAACCCTGGGCAATGTCCTCGATGAACGCCTCTTGCGTGCCCACGCCGATGGCGTTGGATTGCAGCACCACCTTCACCAGCGCCGGAAAATGTTCGGTCTCGAGGGTCGGCGAAAAATCCACCCGCCCACTGAGGTTCGCCAACAGTTTGCGAATGCCTGGCGGGATCTTCGTGGTCGCCAGCGGGTAATCGAACATGTCGTTGGTCGACAGGCTCTCCTTGGCCAGCAGCGGATGCCCCGGACGGCAGAAAAACACACCGCGTTTGGGCGTCAGCGCCTGGGTCTGGAAGTTCGGGTCGGACTCGAAATGGCGGATGTCGGCGATGAAGAATTCGATCTCCTCACGGCTCAGGGCGCGGCTGAGTTTTTCCCAGTTATCCACTTCGAAGCAGGTGCGCACTTTCGGGTGTGCATTGATGAATTGCGCCACCGCATCCGGCACCAGTTTTACCGCCGGCGCCGGGCCGCAACCGAAGCGCAGTTCACCGGCATCGAGCTTGGTCATCTGCGTCACTTGCGAGCTGAGCAGCGCCGCACCCTGCACCAGGCTGCGGGCATGTTGCAGCACCACCAGGCCTTCGGGGGTGGGGCGCAAATCCTTGTTGCCACGGTCCACCAGGACGCAGCCGAACTCGTGCTCCAACCCCTGAATGCTGCGGCTGAAGGCCGGTTGGGTAATGCCCATGGCCTCGGCCGCGCGCACGAAACTGCGGTGTTCGTCGAGGGCGATGAAGTAACGCAACTGGCGAAGATCCATATGCTTTTCCGGCATCCTAAAAATAGCTCGAAGGCATTTGCGACGAGGGTTGACTGAGGTTTTAAATGCAACCTCTTATTCCGTCAACGAAGCATGTTGATATCTATTAGATCTAAATAGAATATAGATAGAGCAGTGTTTCGCGGCCGGTTCAACCGCAAGCAGTCTGATGAGGGTCTACCCATGAGCAATGCCGCTTTCGCAGTACAACCCGCTGTTCACGCGCTTGAAATCCACCCGGTGGCCGGTCGCATCGGTGCCGAAATCCGTGGCGTACAGCTTTCCGGCGAGCTGGATGCCGCCACCGTTGAAGCCATTCAACAGGCGCTGCTGCAATACAAGGTGATCTTCTTCCGCGAGCAGACCCAACTCGACGATCAGCGCCAGGAGGCGTTTGCCCACCTGCTCGGCGAGCCGGTGGCGCACCCGACCGTGCCGGTACGTGAAGGCACGCGTTTTCTGCTGGAACTGGACGGTGCCGAGGGCCAGCGTGCGAGCTCCTGGCACACCGACGTGACCTTCGTCGAGGCCTACCCCAAAGCCTCGATCCTGCGCTCGGTGGTGGCCCCGGCTTTCGGTGGCGACACCCTGTGGGCCAACACCGCCACCGCCTACAACGGGTTGTCGCAGGAGCTGCGTGAGCTGGCCGACAAACTGGTCGCCGTGCACAGCAACGAATACGACTACGCCGGCACCCGGCCGGACGTTTCGGCGGAGAAGCTGGAGCGTTATCGCAAGGTCTTCACCTCGACGGTTTACGAGACCGAACACCCGGTGGTGCGCGTGCACCCGATCAGCGGCGAGAAGAGCCTGTTGCTGGGGCATTTCGTCAAACGCATCAAGGGCTATTCCCAGGCCGATTCGGCGCACCTGTTCGGGTTGCTGCAAAGCCATGTGATCCGCCAGGAAAACATCGTGCGCTGGCGCTGGAAGGCCGGTGACGTGGCGATCTGGGACAACCGCTCCACCCAGCATTATGCGGTGGATGACTACGGGACCCAGGACCGGATCGTGCGCCGTGTGACGCTCAAGGGCGAAGTGCCGGTGGGTGTGAACGGGCAGGTCAGCCAGACGGTGAAAGGGCCGGATATCGACGGCGTCTGAGCCGACGCCTTCGCGGGCAAGCCCGCTCCCACAGGGGATCTCCAGTGTTCACACGGTCAGTGTGGGAGCGGGCTTGCCCGCGAAGGCGGCCTGGCAAGCAACAAAGAACTTTTTTTGATCGGGAACCCCGCCTTATGAGTCCGTTGCACTTTGCTCAAACCTCCTCACCCCAACGGCTCAAACGCCTGCCCCTGGCCCTGCTACTGGCAGGCAGTGCCAGCTGGACCCAAGGCTATGCGGCCGAAAGCGCCACCCCTGAAACCATCCCGGCAAAAACCGCCACGGCCGACAATGCCCAACTGGCAACCGTGACGGTCACGACTCGCCGCCGCGAAGAAAGCTCGCAAGACGTACCCACCCCGATGAGCGTAGTCAGCGGCCAGACCCTGGAAGCCCAGCGGGTCTATCGCATCCAGGATTTGCAGCAACTGGTGCCCAGCGTCAACGTCGCCTACATGCATGCGCGCCAGTCCAGCGTGTCGATTCGTGGCTTGGGCAACAATCCGGCCAGCGATGGCCTGGAAGGCAGTGTCGGCCTGTACCTCGATAACGTATACCTCGGCCGGCCAGGCATGGCTGTATTCGACCTGATGGACATCGAGCAGCTCGAAGTGCTGCGCGGTCCGCAAGGCACCTTGTTCGGCAAGAACACCACCGCCGGCGTGATCAACATCAGCACCCGCGCGCCGACCTTCACCCCGGAACGCAGCATCGAGTCTTCGGTGGGCGAGGATGGCTACTTCCAGACCAAGGGCACGATTTCCGGCCCGCTGAATGACCAGCTCGCCGGGCGCTTTTCTGCGTATCGCACCCGCAGCGACGGCGATATCAAGAACGAATTCGACGGCCACGATTTGAACGGCGGCTCGCGCGATGGCTTCCGTGGCCAGTTGCTGTTCAAGCCGAACGAATCGTTCAACCTGCGCTGGATCGGCGACTACAACGAAGAAGATTCCAGCGCCGGCACCCGCGTGTTGTTCAACACCGGGCCGACCATCAATGGCACCAACCTATACCAGACCCGGGCCAATGCCGCGGGCGCGACACTGGTCGACGGCACCCACCGCAAGGTCAACCTGAACAACGACCAGCATGTCACCGTGCATCAGGGCGGCACATCGGTGGAGGCCAACTGGACGCTGCCGAGCGACTTCACCCTGACGTCCATCAGCGCCTATCGGTGGTGGAATTTCACCCCGCGCAATGATGACGGCCTGAACGCAACCGTCTTCTACAACGCCGGGGTTTCGGTGGAGGACAAGCAGTACTCCCAGGAGTTTCGCCTGGCGTCGCCTACCGGCGGGTTCTTCGATTACGTGCTCGGCGCCTATTACTTCGGCTCCGACCTGGACAACAAATCCTTCACCTTTTACGGGCCGCAAGCAGATATCTGGAGTGGCACGCCCACCGGTGCGCTGAACAACATCGACAGTGTCGGCAACGGTCATATCGAAACCAACAGCTTCGCGCTGTTCGCACAGGGCACCTGGCACCTGACCGAACGCCTGGATTTCACTGCCGGCCTGCGCGGCACCTATGAAGAGAAGAACGCCTGGGTGACCCGCAATGCACCCGCCGGTGGTGCCGCAGTCACCGGCGCGGCGGCCGCGGCACGACGTGCTCGTGCGGGCGCCTACGATTCCGGCGATCTGAACCAGTACAGCGCCAGTCCTTCGGGCCTGTTGAACCTCAGCTACCACCTCACCGACGACCTGCTCACCTACGCCACGTTGTCCCACGGCGAAAAATCCGGTGGGGTCAACCTGGCCGTCGGTATGGCACCGGTGGCCGGTGCCGACTCGCTGCTGATCGGCACCGAGCGCGCCAACAACGCCGAACTCGGCTTCAAGAGCACCCTGTGGGACCGTCGCCTGCAACTCAACGCCAACCTGTTCTGGACCCAGGTCAACGGCTACCAGACCAACGCCTACGACGACGTCAATCGCGTGCAGTACCTGACCAACGCCGGTTCCGTGCGCTCCCGTGGCGTGGAGTTCGAAAGCACCCTGATCCCGCTACGCGGCCTGACGCTGAACATCAACGGTTCGTACAACGACGTCAGCTACCTCTCCTACAAGGATGCACCGTGCCCGCCGGAAGTCAGCCTGGCGCCGGGTGCTCCGGCGTCTTGCGACCTCAGTGGCCATCAAGTGGTCGGCGCCTCGAAATGGATCGGCAACGCCAACGGCGAATACAAGTGGAACCTGAGTAATGGCTTCGAGGAGTACGTCACCGCCAGCTATGCGTTCCGCTCCAAAGCGGTGGGCACGGTGGAAGACTCCGACTTCGGGCAGATCCCGAGTTATGCGGTGGTCAACCTGTCAACCGGACTGCGCGGTGACTTCAACCAGGGGCAGTGGGACGTTTCGTTGTGGCTGAAAAACGCCTTCGACAAAACCTACTACACGACGCTGTGGACGGCCGCCAATGGTGGTTATGAAGGCCTGCTCGGTACGCCCCGCACGTTGGGTGTGACCGGCCGATACGACTTCTGACGGCGAAAACGCATGCTTCGAATGAATACTTTCAATGCCCGAAAAGCATCGGATTTTATCCACTACGCCGGAGCCCTTGAACGACGGGCTCTGGCGGTGGGTTGAGGGTTTTATTTATTCGTTTTGAGTCTAAATATAAGTTTAAACATTACTTTAAGAGCTAAGCGTTCAAGCCAATGATTGCTCTACCGGGGCGTCGTCGGGGGATGTTCAGCACGACGTTCCGGTTATCCGCAAAGAGACCGCAGGGAGTTAAACAATGGGCAATGTCCAGATCGCCACCGGTGCACATGAGGTGCTTTGGCGCCAGGCACCCGGTGGCGAATTGGTCGACCTCGGCCGACCGCACCGGGTGCCCTTGGGGCAGTTGCGTTTGCAGCGAGCCCCCAAAGGCGTCCTTCGCCGGCGTGAAGCAATTGTGTTGGGCGTGCTGGCGTTGCTGGTGCATGGCGCGGTGATCTATTGGGTCAATCAGCAACCGACCCCGGTACTGCCGATCGTGCCGCCAGAAGTCCCGCCCATGACTATCGAGTTCTCCCGTCCGGCGCCCGCGGTGGTCGAGCCGCCGCCACCGCAACCTGTGCAACCCGTGATTGAGCCGCCACCGCCTGTGGAGGATGAACTGGCGGTGAAGCCGCCTCCACCGAAGCCGGTTCCCAAGCCCAAACCGGTCGCCAAACCGCTACCGAAACCGGCGCCAAAAGCCGTTGAGCAGCCACCGGCGCCAGCGAAGCCGGCAGCACCTGTCGCGGCCCCGGCGCCACCTGCACCACCGGCTCCTGCGCCCGTAACACCGGCCTCCGCCACCGCCGGCTACTTGAAAAACCCGGCGCCGGAATACCCGTCGCTGGCCCAGCGTCGCGGCTGGGAAGGCACGGTGTTGTTGCGCGTGCATGTGTTGGCCAGCGGCAAGCCCGGCGAGATTCAGATCCAGAAAAGCAGCGGTCGCGATGCACTGGACGACGCCGCGCTGAATGCGGTGAAACGCTGGAGTTTCGTGCCGGCCAAGCAAGGTGATGTCGCCCGGGATGGCTGGGTCAACGTGCCCATCGATTTCAAGATTCATTAAACAGAAACCAATTTCGCGCGAAACGTTTACACGAGGAATACATCATGACGTTACTGGCCTCTCCACTTGAATCCATCGAAAGCGCGGTGATCTGGCTGCTGGTGGTTTTTTCCGTCGCGACCTGGGGCCTGGCATTGCTCAAGGGCGTGCAGTTCGGTCGGCTGAAGGCACAGGATCGAAAGTTTCATCAGCAGTTCTGGGCCGCTTCGAGTCTCGACTCGGCGGCCGAACTGAGCGAAACCCGGCCCGGCGCGGCCGCCCGGGTGGCGCAGGCCGGTTATGCGGCCATCCAGGTGGGCGAGACGCCACAGGCGGCGGACTTGAGCCAGGCGATCAACCATCAGGATCGTCTGGAGCGAGCCTTGCGCCAGCAGATCGTGCGCGAGCGCCGGTCGCTGGAAACCGGGTTGGCCGTGCTCGCCAGTATTGGCAGTACCTCGCCGTTCATTGGCTTGTTCGGCACGGTGTGGGGAATCATGGAAGCGTTGAAAGGCATCAGCGCGGCAGGCTCGGCAAGCCTTGAAACGGTCGCCGGACCGATTGGCGCGGCACTGGTCGCCACGGGTGTGGGGATCGCCGTCGCGGTGCCGGCGGTGCTGGTTTACAACTACTTTTTGCGGCGCTTGAAACTGACGGCGGCGGACCTGGATGACTTCGCCCACGACTTCTACAGCCTGGCGCAGAAGAGTTCGTTCCGCGTGCTGATCCACCCGACGGCGCACAAGGTGGCAGCCCAGGGCAACGCGCAGAAAGTGAAGGAGGCGTCCTGATATGGCCTTCTCCACGCAAGACACTGACGAGGTGCTCAGCGAGATCAACGTGACACCGCTGGTGGATGTGATGCTGGTGTTGCTGGTGGTGTTCATCGTCACCGCACCGCTGCTGACCAACGCCATTCCGATCAACCTGCCCAAGACCGAGGCGGTGGCGCCGGTGGAGCAGAAGGATCCGTTGGTGGTGAGCATCGACGGTGCCGGCAAACTGTTCATCAACAAGGACGAGATACAGCCGGACTTGCTGGAGTTCAACCTCAAGTCGGCGAAGGCCAAAGACCCCGAGGTGCGCGTGCAGTTGCAGGCGGACGATGGTGTGAATTACGGCGAGGTGGCGCGGGCCATGGCATCGATTGAACGGGCAGGGATTACCAAGCTGTCGGTGATTACTGCGCGTTAACAGGTTTTCGTTTTCCGGGGCCGTCTCCTTGGCAGGGTGCGGCCCTTTTTTTGGACTGGATTTGATCCCTGTGGGAGCGGGCTTGCTCGCGAATGCGGAGTGTCAGTCTACAAGGATGTTGGATTTGATGGCCCCTTCGCGAGCAAGCCCGCTCCCACAGGTTATGTGTTTTATATTCTATATGGGTCTTAATAAATAGCTTCTTATTCCTTAACGAATATAACTCTCCTCCCTATACTCGACCGGGAACAGACACGCAGCAGGAGAGCTCCCCCATGCGCAACGAATCAATTCGCTACCTGATTGTGCCGGGCTGGCAAGGATCGCCAGAAGATCATTGGCAAAGCCACTGGCAGAACAGCCTGCCGAACAGCGCACGGGTGGAGCAGGCCGACTGGCTGACGCCGCGCCGTGAAGACTGGGTCGCGGCGCTGGCTGAGGCGATTGCCGCCGACAGCACGCCGGTCATCCTGATCGCCCACAGCCTGGGTTGCATCACCGTCGCCCATTGGGCGGCCACCGCGCCTGTGCAGTTCCTGCGTCAGGTGCGCGGTGCCCTGCTGGTCGCACCGGCGGATGTCGAGCGCCCGGCCTGTGCACCGGCCTTGCGCAACTTCGCGCCGATCCCGACGGATCTGCTGCCGTTCCCCAGCCAGGTTGTCAGCTCCGACAACGACAGCGCCGTCAGTGCGCCGCGAGCCCTGGAGCTGGCGCGCAACTGGGGGGCCGAGGCGGGGATTCTGGCGGGGGCGGGGCATATCAACGTGAAGTCCGGTCATCAGCGTTGGGAGCAGGGTTTTGCCTATCTCTATCGCCTGCAAAACCGCATGGAACACCACGCCCTGCGCCGCGCTTGAACACTTTCTTTATTTAACGCCCCCGTCTCCCGGCGGTTTTGGGCGGGAGTCTGCCATGAGCTTTGAAACCTTCGGTCAGCCGCTGCTGACCTTTCCCGACGCCGAAAAAAGTCCCCTGAGCATCCGCGCCAAGGCGCTGGTATTTGTCGATCCGCGTTCGCGGCAATTACGTGAAGACCTTGAGCAACTGGCCACGCGTTCAGTCTCGGTGCTGATCCGTGGCGAAACCGGCACCGGCAAGGAGTTGCTGGCCCGTCATATCCACCGCGCCAGTGATCGCGGCGGGTTGTTCGTGTCGGTCAACTGCGGCGCCATCAGCCCGACCTACGCTGACGCCGAGCTGTTCGGTTATGCGGCGGGCAGCTACAGCGGTTCGGCGAGCAGTCGTGCCGGCTGGTTCGGTTCGGCCAACGGCGGCACGCTGTACCTGGACGAAATCGGTGACCTGCCGCTGCCGATCCAGATCAAGCTGCTCGCCGCCCTGGAGAACCACGAGGTCACCCGCGTCGGCGCTCAGCAGCCGAGCCCGGTGGATGTGCGGCTGGTGGCGGCCACCAGCATCGACCTGGCCCAGGCGGTGGCCGCCGGAAAATTCCATGAACGGCTCTATCACTACCTCAGCGAAGGCCCGCTAGAACTGCCGGCGCTGCGCGAGCGTACGGGGGACATTCTGCCGCTGGCCGAATACTTCCTCGGCATCTACAGCCAGCGTCTCGACCTGCCGGTGCCGCTGATCAGCGAAGCCGCGCAGCTTGTGCTGGAACGCCACAGTTGGCCGGGCAATACCCGTGAGCTGGAAAACGTCATTCACTTTGCGCTGCTGGTGAGTACGGGCGACGAGATTTTGCCGGAGCATTTGAATTTGCCTGATCCGCTGGCGCAGATCGACAGTCAGATTAAGCAGATTTTCGACAATGGATCAGCCGCCGAAAAAGACGCCTTGAAACAACTGCTCGCAAACGCCGGATTTCTGTAGGAGCGAGCTTGCTCGCGAGAAACCCACAGACGCCGTTGGGTATCAGGTTTGGCGCGTTTTCGTTCACGACCATCGTCGGAACGCCGCCCGGAGCAAGCTCGCTCCTACAGTTGTATGAACAAAATGGAATATGAAGCTGAATAAACGTTATTGTTCGGGAATAAAAAATCCCGGTATTGTCCGCTTCACGCCAGCGATAGCACTTCACTGGCACTCTCATCTTCAAGCCGTCGCCACAAGCGACTGTGATTTTCGATAAGGACACTGCATGAAAAAGGTTCTGTTGTTCACCGCACTGGCGGCTGCCCTGACCGCGGGCCTGGCCCAGGCTGGCGAGAAACTGGTGGTTGCCGCGACCCCGGTTCCACACGCCGAGATTCTCGAGCTGATCAAGCCAACCCTCGCCAAAGAAGGCGTGGACCTGGAAATCAAAGTCTTCACCGACTACGTTCAGCCGAACGTGCAGGTCGACCAGAAGCGTCTGGACGCCAACTACTTCCAGACCCTGCCGTACCTCAAGAGCTTCAACGAAGGCAAAGGCACTCACCTGGAAACCGTGATCGGTGTTCACGTCGAACCGTTTGGCGGCTACTCGAAGAAAGTCAAAACCCTGGCTGAGCTCAAAGACGGCGCGACCATTGCCATTCCGAACGAAGGCAGCAACAGCGGCCGTGCCCTGATCCTGCTGCAGAAGGCTGGCCTGATCGAGTTGAAAGACCCGAAAAACGCCTTGGCCACCCCGAAAGACATCGCCAAGAACCCGCACAACTTCAAGTTCAAGGAGCTTGAGTCGGCCATGCTGCCGCGTGTGCTGGATCAGGTCGACCTGGACATGATCAACACCAACTACGCGCTGGAAGCGGGTCTGAACCCGGCTAAAGACGCGCTGGTGATCGAAGGTGCCGACTCGCCTTACGTGAACTTCCTGGTGGCCCGTCCAGACAACAAGGACAGCGTTGCCATCCAGAAACTGGCCAAGGCCCTGACCAGCCCGGAAGTGAAAGCCTTCATCGAGAAGAAGTACAGCGGCGCGGTGTTGCCAGCGTTCTGATTCGCGAAGCAAACCCCTTCAAGGTTTCAAACGCCGACGGCTGATTTAGCGTCGGCGTTTTTTTACGACTGAAGATCAAAAGATCGCAGCCTAAACGGCAGCTCCTACATTGGAATGCGTTTCCCTGTAGGAGCTGCCGAAGGCTGCGATCTTTTTTGGATCAGGCCGGCCTGGCCTTCAACGCCCTGCGCAACGCCATCAATAATTTCAGAATGTCCTGTGGATCCAGCCGTTGCGGCGTTTTTACGTCTGCCATGTTCTCGTCCTTGTGAGGTGTTGGCTGGGAGTCTGGCCAAAAGTGGTTCGTCCTTGGAGCTGTGTTTCGAAAAAAAGATCCTTCCTACGGTACAAGGGAAAATAGACGTCTTCCCTTATCCCGGCAAATCACGCGCCGTTCAATCCGGCCAATACCATGCCGGCTCATCCAGCATGCGCTGGCCCACGATCCCGGTCTGGCCAAGATTTTTCTCCAGCACGATGCAGTTGCAGTCCGGGTCCTCCTGCAACGCCGAAATCAAGCGCCGGGCATGAGACACCACCCACACCTGGCACTGCGCCGAGGCACGGATGATCAAGCGTGCCAGCGCCGGCAACAGGTCCGGATGCAGGCTGGTTTCCGGTTCGTTCAGCACCATCAGTGTCGGCGGCCGTGGCGTCAGCAGCGCCGCGACCAGCAGCAGGTAACGCAAGGTACCGTCCGACAGTTCGGCGGCTGACAGCGGCCGCAACAAACCTTCCTGAAAGAACTCGATGGCGAAGCGTCCACCGGGCAGGGGTTCGATGTTCAGTCGTGCGCCGGGGAAGGCGTCGCTGATCGCCGCCCGCAAGGCGTCGGGATCGCCGATTTCGATGATCGTCTGCAAGGCCGCCGCCAGGTCGCGCCCGTCGTGATGCAGCACCGGTGTGCGAGTGCCCAGTTGCGGCTGACGCGCCGGGGCGTCGGCATCGCTGCGAAAATGATCGTAAAAGCGCCAGCGGCGGATGAACTCGCGCATCTCCAGCACTTCCGGTGAACCGCGCAGGCTGCCGACCTGATCGAACAGGCTGTCGAACGTCGGCGTGTACTGCGCCAGCACATCCCACGTGCGCTCGGTGCGGGCGCGGATCATCGGGCCGTCACGATCGACCAGCAGACTGGCCGGGCGGTAGAACGCGCCTGCCCACAGGCATTCGCGCTTGATCTGCGGGTCGAGGCTGAAATAGGACGGGATCGGCGAGCTGTGCCCTGGCAGCATGAAGTGACCATTGGAATCGGGAAGGCCGAGGCTGATCGAGTAGCCGAAATCCTCTCCCGCAAACCCCAGGCGCAGGCGTTTGACGCCTTGGCGCACGGTGGGCTCGATGGCGACTTCGCCAGTGCGCATGCGCCGGGAGAGGGTTTCCGGGCCGGCCCAGAAGGTCGAATCCAGCCCGCCTTCACGGGCCAGGGCATTGACCACGCCGCCGTGGGCGGTTTCCGCCAGCAGGCGCAGCGCACGGTACAGGTTGGATTTGCCGCTGCCGTTGGGGCCGGTGATCAGATTCAGTCGGCCCAGCGGGATCACCAGTTTGTTGATCGAGCGGTAGTTGGCTACCGCGAGCGTGTTGAGCATGTGGGGTCCTGTGGCGGGGTCGAGCGACGCCCATTGTCCGCTACGGGCAGGTGCCTGGGGCAAGTGTTCTGGACGTAAGGCAGGGTGGATTTTTTCTTCATAAGACGCTCGTGCAAGGTTGCTGTCCTGTTCTAAGCTCTCTGTCGTGCTGGACATGAAAAAGGCCAAGGAGTTTGCATGGTGGTTCCCGGATTCAAAGTAGTCATGGCCTTGAGCGTCGTCACCCTGCTGACGGCCTGCGACCAGAAAAAACCCGTACAGGAATACCTGCCACGGGTGTTCGTGCAAGTCGTCAAGCCGACGGACTACGCGGCCCCGGTTACCCTCACCGGTGATATTCAGGCGCGGATACAGACGGAGCTGTCTTTCCGTGTGGGTGGCAAGATCATCCAGCGTTCGGTTGACGTCGGCGATCGAGTGACCGCCAAGCAAGTGCTGGCCCGGCTCGACCCCAAGGACTTGCAGAGCAACGTCGACTCGGCCCAGGCACAAGTGGCCGCCGAACAGGCGCGGGTGAAGCAGAACGCGGCGGCATTCGTACGCCAGCAAAAACTCCTGCCCAAGGGTTATACCAGCCAGAGTGAATATGACTCGGCCCAGGCCGCCTTGAACAGCAGCCAGAGCGCCTTGAGCGCTGCCCAGGCGCAGTTGGCCAATGCCAAGGATCAGTTGAGCTATACGGCGCTGATCGCCGATGCGCCGGGGATCATTACCGAGCGCCAGGCGGAGGTCGGCCAGGTGGTTCAGGCGACGATGCCGATCTTCAGCCTGGCCCGTGACGGCGACCGCGATGCGGTGTTCAACGTTTATGAATCCCTGCTGGCCGAGAAGCCGAGCGATGACACCATTGTCCTGAGCCTGCTCGACAACCCGGCGATCAAAACCACCGGCACCGTGCGCGAAATCACCCCGGCGGTGTCGGCGCAATCCGGTACCGTGCAGGTCAAGATCGGCCTCAACAGTCTGCCCGACGGCATGCAATTGGGCTCGGTGGTGAGTGCCACGGCCAAGGGGTCGGGAAAGTCGGTCATCGAATTGCCTTGGTCGGCGCTGACCAAAAACATCAGTGAACCCGCTGTCTGGATTGTCGACGACAAGGGCAAGGCCCAGTTGCATTCGGTCACAGTCGGCCGCTACCTGACCGGCAAGGTCATCATCAGCGGCGGGTTGAAAGACGGCGACAAAGTCATCATCGCGGGCGGCCAACTCTTGCACCCTGACATGGACGTCGAGATTGCCGAAGACACTTACAAGGATCTGACGTGGGGAGCCAAGCCATGAAGCCTTTATGGGCGTTGTCCATCGGGCTGGTGCTGAGCGCCTGTTCCGAAAGCGAACCACCGCCGGCACCGGTACGACCGGTGTTGTCGATCAAGGTCCAGACCTTGAACGAAGAGGACCTGGGCCGCTTCGCCGGCAGCATCCAGGCGCGTTATGAAAGCAATACCGGCTTCCGCGTGGGCGGGCGGATCGCCAGCCGTAACGTCGATGTTGGCACCGAGGTGGAAAAGGGGACGCTGCTCGCCACCCTCGATCCTTCCGATCAGCAGAACCAATTGCGTTCGGCCCAGGGCGACCTGGCGAAAATCCAGGCGCAGCTGATCAATGCCAAGGCCAGTGCCCAGCGTCAACAAGCCCTGTTCGATCGCGGGGTCGGCGCGCAAGCGCAACTCGACGCGGCCAACACGGACCTGAAAACCACCCAGGCCTCCCTCGATCAGGCCCGGGCGGCCGTCAGCCAGAGCAAAGACCAATTGGGCTACACCGAACTGCGCGCCGACCATAAAGCCGTGGTCACCGCATGGAGCGCCGAGGCCGGGCAAGTGGTGACGGCGGGTCAGCAAGTGGTAACCCTGGCGCAACCGGACATCAAGGAAGCGGTGATCGACCTGCCCGATACCCTCGTTGATCAGTTGCCCAGCGATGTGGTGTTTCAGGTCGCAGCACAACTGGATCCGAGCATTAACACCACCGCGATCATCCGTGAAATCGAACCCCAGGCTCAAAGCGCGACACGCACCCGTCGTGCCCGCCTGACCCTGGCCGAAACGCCACAGGGCTTCCGCTTGGGCACGGCCATCAGCGTCACCCTGAGCTCGGCGGTCAAGCCGCGCATCGAGTTGCCTGTCACCGCGCTGCAGGAGGTCGATGGCAAGCCGCGCATCTGGGTGATCGATGCACAGAGTAAAACCGTCTCCCCCCGTGACATCACTGTGATCAGCCGCACCGACAGCACCGTGGTGCTGGCCGGCGGCGTGAAGAGCGGCGAGCGGGTGGTCAGTGCCGGTGTCAACAGCCTCAAACCGGGGCAGCCAGTGAAAATCGACGAGGACAGTCAATGAAAGGGCCTTTCAACCTCTCGGAATGGGCCCTCAAGCATCAGTCGTTCATCTGGTATCTGATGTTCGTCGCGTTGCTGATGGGTGTGTTCTCGTATTTCAACCTGGGGCGCGAAGAAGACCCGTCGTTCACCATCAAAACCATGGTGATCCAGAGCAAATGGCCGGGGGCGACCCAGGAGGAAACCCTCAAGCAGATCACCGACCGGATCGAGAAAAAGCTCGAAGAGCTCGACTCCCTCGACTACGTGAAAAGCTACACGCGCCCCGGCGAATCGACGGTGTACGTGTACCTGCGCGACACCACCAGTGCCAAGGACATCCCGGAAATCTGGTACCAGGTGCGCAAAAAGATCAACGACATCAAATACCAGTTCCCGCAAGGCATACAGGGGCCGTCGTTCAACGACGAGTTCGGTGACGTCTTCGGGTCGATCTACGCCTTCACCGCCGACGGCCTGACCCAGCGTCAGTTGCGCGACTACGTGGAACAGGCGCGCATGGAGATTCGCGGTGTGCCGGGGCTGGGCAAGATCGAAATGGTCGGCCAGCAGGACGAAGTGCTGTACCTGAACTTCTCCACGCGCAAACTCGCCGCGCTGGGCATCGATGAGCGTCAGGTGGTGCAGAGCCTGCAATCCCAGAACGCGGTGACCCCGGCGGGTGTCATCGAGGCCGGGCCGGAGCGGATTTCGGTGCGCACGTCAGGGAAGTTCGCTTCGGAGAAAGACCTGGCCGAGGTCAACCTCAAGCTCAACGACCGCTACTATCGCCTGGCCGATATTGCCGAAATCCGCCGCGGCTACGTCGATCCGGCCTCGCCGGAATTCCGCTTCAACGGCAAACCGGCCATCGGCCTGGCGATTGCCATGCAGAAGGGTGGCAACGTCCAGGCGTTCGGCAAGGCCTTGCACGCCCGTATTGACGAGTTGACCGCCGACCTGCCGGTGGGCGTCGGCATTTACAACGTGTCCGACCAGGCCGTGGTGGTCGAGGAGGCCGTCGGCGGCTTTACCAGCGCGCTGTTCGAGGCGGTGGTGATCGTGCTGCTGGTCAGCTTCGTCAGCCTTGGCGTGCGCGCCGGGCTGGTGGTGGCCTGCTCGATCCCGCTGGTGCTGGCGATGGTGTTCGTGTTCATGGAGTACAGCGGCATCACCATGCAGCGGATTTCCCTCGGTGCACTGATCATCGCCCTCGGCCTGCTGGTGGACGATGCGATGATCACCGTGGAGATGATGGTCACGCGGCTGGAATTGGGCGAGACCAAGGAGCAGGCGGCAACCTTCGCCTACACCTCCACGGCGTTCCCGATGCTCACCGGTACGCTGGTGACGGTGGCGGGCTTCGTGCCGATCGGCTTGAACGCCAGCTCGGCCGGTGAATATACCTACACCCTGTTTGCGGTGATTGCCTGTGCGATGCTGGTGTCGTGGGTGGTGGCGGTTCTGTTTGCGCCGGTGATCGGCGTGCACATTCTCAGCACCAAGGTGAAACCCCATGAAGGCGAACCCGGGCGCATCGGCAAGGCGTTCAACGGTGGGCTGCTGTGGTGCATGCGCAATCGCTGGTGGGCCATCGGCATTACGGTGCTGTGTTTTGTGCTGGCGCTGTTTTGCATGCGCTTTGTGCAGAACCAGTTCTTCCCGTCTTCGGACCGCCCTGAAATCCTGGTGGACCTGAACCTGCCGCAAAACGCCTCGATCGATGAAACCCGCCGGGCCGTCGATCGTCTCGAGGCCACGCTCAAGGACGATCCGGACATCGAGCGCTGGAGCACCTACATCGGGCAGGGCGCGATCCGCTTCTATCTGCCACTGGACCAGCAACTGCAGAACCCCTTCTACGCGCAGTTGGTGATCGTCAGCAAAGGCCACACCCGTGAGGCCATGATGCACAAGCTTCGCGAGCGCTTGCGCAACGACTTCGTCGGCATCGGCAGTTATGTCCAGGCACTGGAAATGGGCCCGCCGGTAGGGCGTCCGATCCAGTACCGGATCAGCGGCAAGGACATCGACCAGGTGCGCCGACATGCCATCGACCTGGCCACTGAGCTGGACAAGAACCCGCATGTGGGCGAGATCATCTACGACTGGAACGAACCGGGCAAAGTGCTGCGCATCGACATCGCCCAGGACAAGGCGCGGCAGTTGGGGCTGTCTTCCGAGGATGTGGCCAACCTGATGAACGGCATCGTCAGCGGCCAGTCGGTGACCCAGGTCGATGACGACATTTACCTGATCAACGTGGTCGGTCGTGCGGTGGATTCCGAGCGCGGAACGCCGGAAACCCTGCAGAACCTGCAAATCGTCACGCCGAACGGCACGTCGATTCCGCTGCTGGCGTTCGCCACGGTGCGCTACGAACTGGAGCAACCGCTGGTGTGGCGTCGCGATCGCCTGCCGACCATCACCATCAAGGCGGCGATCCGCGACGAGATCCAGCCGACGGACCTGGTGAAAATCCTCAAGCCGTCCATCGACGCGTTCGCTGCCAAACTGCCGGCGGGCTACAAGGTCGCCACCGGTGGTACGGTGGAGGAAAGCGGCAAGGCCCAGGGCCCGATTGCCAAGGTTGTGCCGCTGATGCTGTTCCTGATGGCGACCTTCCTGATGATCCAGCTGCACAGCGTGCAGAAGCTGTTCCTGGTGGCCAGCGTCGCGCCGCTGGGGCTGATCGGCGTGGTGATCGCGCTGGTGCCGACGGGTACGCCCATGGGCTTCGTGGCGATCCTCGGGATCCTCGCGTTGATCGGTATCATCATCCGTAACTCGGTGATCCTGGTGACCCAGATCGAGGAGTACGAGCAGAAGGGTTATGCGCCGTGGGATGCGGTGGTGCAGGCCACCGAGCATCGGCGTCGTCCGATCCTGTTGACCGCGGCGGCGGCGAGCATGGGGATGATCCCGATTGCCCGGGAAGTGTTCTGGGGGCCGATGGCCTACGCGATGATCGGCGGGATCGTCATCGCCACCTTGCTGACGCTGCTGTTTTTGCCGGCGCTGTATGTGGCCTGGTACAAGATTCGCGAGCCGAAGAAAGAGGTGCAGTAAAGGCGAGCGCTGCGCGCTCTATTCGCGGGCAAGCCCGCTCCCACAGTTGACCGAGTTGTTCAGCAACACTCGATTCCCTGTGGGAGCGGGCTTGCCCGCGAAAGCGCCAGAACAGACACCTCAGGCTAAAGCGCTTACACCTTACGCCAGACACTCGCCAACCAAGGCTGCTGCTCCCGCGGCAGCCCGGCCGGCCGGTAGTAATGCTCCAACTCGACAAAACCCGCCTCGATCAGCAACTGCTGCCAGGCCGCCAGGTCGTGATACGACCCATAACGCGGCCCGTTCCAGCCTTCCTGATTCTCGCCACGAGGATTGGAACTGAACAACACTCCACCCGGTTTCAGCGTTCCCCACAACTGCTTCAACACCCGTGGCAACTCCTGACGCGGAACATGAAACAGCACCGCATTGGCAAAGATCCCGTCGAAACGCTCGGCCGGCAGATCAAGCTTCAGGAAGTCCTGTTGCCACACCTCGCAACCGCTGTCGTCCCGGGCCATCTGCGCGAATTTTTCCGAACCGTCGAGGCCGACGGCTGTGTGGCCCATGCGGGTGAACGTCTGCAAATCACGACCCGGTCCGCAGCCAAAATCGAGAATGTCGAAAGGCGCATCGCCCTGAATATGCCGCAACAGGGCATCGATGTTCTGGCTGACGTCGTGATCGCGCGTGCCTTCACGGAAGTCTTCGGCCACTGCGTTGTAATGGCCCAGGGTGGTGGCGGTGATCTGTTCGAGGTCGTCGGGCGTCTGTTTCATCGTCGGGCTGCGCGGGCAATTGAGATTTGGCCAATATACGCCATCAAGTTGGGGGCTGCTTCGCAGCCATTCGCGAGCAAGCCCGCTCCCACACTTAACCGCGTCGAACAAATGGTTTGTGTTCGCCAGAGACCAAGTGTGGGAGCGGGCTTGCTCGCGAAAGCTGCATCACTGACAACGGATTACTAAAGCCTGGCTCAGCTTTTTTTCATCCCCAAACACTCAATGGAGTGATCCACCATCGCCTTGGCAATCTCCAGCAAATGCCAGATCGAATACACCATCGCCCGGTCGGCACCCTTGAGCTGTTCGCCACACTGATACGCCGTGACCGACGCACAGCGCAGCAGATCGGCGACATAGAGTTGGGTGTCCTCGAAGCTCACATCCTTGCTGACGTTGTAGAAGCGCATTTCATCAGGTGGTGCGGGTTGCTTGCCGGTGAGGTGGAAATCGATGGCGCGGTAGAGCGCTGAGCGATCCCTGAGCGGGTCTTCGGTGGAGGTTTCTGGGGGTGGATCTGGAACGGATTTTTCCATGAGTGTTACTCCTATTGCTGCATGGGAGCCATCACTTATCGCCTACTAAACGATTGGGTGGCGGCTGTACGCAGGTTAGTAGGCCGGTCAATAGGAAAACCGGTGCACCCGAAGGTGCCCCACGCACAGCCACCATATTCTGCATGCGGCAAAATTTGCCGGACATGAGCATGGAATTGCTATGCGCCTATTGTTCCGGGCTACTAAACCCGATCACTGATGAGCAGTGACGGACCGAGACTAGCCACCGGATTTGGCAGGCGCAAGCGAGCGAAATGATCTAGGAAATGTCCTGCAAAGGAAAGGGAACGGGCCTTCGGAAGCGCTGATTTTTTGTACGAAATATCGCCAGGGTCGCCACTCGTGTAGGAGCGAGCTTGCTCGCGAAAGACCTGAGGGCGCCGTGGGGAATCAGGTTTCCCGCGTTATCGTTGACCTCCATCGCGAGCAAGCTCGCTCCTACAGGGCTACCGCTTGTTGAGGCCCCGAGCCAACCGATCCCCGCCCAACTGAATCACCGCCACCAACGCCACCAGCAGCACAATCACCGTCAGCATGATCTGGCTATCAAACCGCTGATACCCATACCGATAGGCAATATCCCCCAACCCGCCCGCGCCAATCGCCCCAGCCATGGCCGAGGAGTTGATCATCGTCACCAGGGTGATGGTGAACCCGCCGACAATCCCCGGCAGTGCTTCCGGCAACAACACATGCCAGACGATGTGCCAGCGCCGGCAGCCCATGGCTTGCGCCGCTTCGATCAACCCATGATCGACCTCGCGCAAACTGACCTCGGCAATGCGCGCAAAGAACGGCGTGGCCGCGATGGTCAACGGCACCACGGCCGCCCAAACGCCATACGTGGTGCCGACGATGAGCCGGGTGAATGGAATCAGCGCCACCATCAAAATCAGGAAAGGAACCGAGCGAAACAGGTTCACGAACGCGCCCAGTGCACGGTTCAGCGCCGGTGCTTCGTAGATGCCGCCCTTGGAGCTGGTGACCAGGATCACCGCCAGCGGAATGCCTGCCAACAGCGCGATCAGCGACGACACGCCGACCATCAGGAACGTGTCGATAAAACCCTGCAGCAAGCGATCAAACCACATAACCCAGCACCTCCACCTGTTGCGCCCATTGGCTGGCGCGTTGACGCAATTCTTCGGCACCGAGGGGTGAGCCCGTCACCGCCAACAGCAGTTGCCCGAGGGCATGGCCCTGGATCCGTTCCACGCCGCCTTGCAGCAATCGCACGCGGCCACCGAGGGCGCTGAACAGTGCCGCCAGGTCTGGCTCGTCGCGTTGGTTGCCGGTGAACTGCAAGCGCAGGACCACGGCGGCATCCGGGGCGTTCGATTGCGGCAGCAAACGGCTTTGCAGCTCTTGCGGCAATGCGTGTTGCAACGGCGCCAGCAACGTCTTGCTGACCTCATGTTGCGGATTGCCGAAGACTTCCCACACCGGCCCTTGCTCGACGATCCGCCCGTGTTCGAGGACGACTACGCGATCACAGATCTCGCGGATCACCGCCATTTCGTGGGTGATCAGCACAATGGTCAGGCCCAGGCGTTGATTGATCTCGCGCAGCAGGCCGAGGATCGATTGCGTGGTCTCCGGGTCCAGTGCCGAGGTGGCTTCGTCGCACAGCAGGATTTTCGGGTCATGTACCAGCGCCCGGGCAATGCCCACGCGCTGTTTCTGCCCGCCGGACAACTGCGCCGGGTAAGCCTTGTGTTTGGCTTGTAGACCCACCAGTTCCAGCAATTCACGGACCTTTTGCTCGCGTTGTTCCTTGGGCACGCCGGCGACTTTCAGCGGCAACTCGACGTTCTGCCAAACGGTCTTGGCCGACATCAGGTTGAAGTGCTGGAAGATCATGCCGATGCGCCGACGCAGCGCCACCAGGCGGTCTTCGTCGAATTCGCCGATGTCGACCTGATCGATCAGTACCCGACCGCTGCTCGGTTGCTCCAGGCGATTGATGGTGCGAATCAGCGACGACTTGCCAGCGCCGCTGCGGCCGATGATGCCGAACACTTCGCCGCGCTGGATCGCCAGGTCGATGCCGTGCAACGCGGCCACCGGGCCTTGCTGGCCGTTGTAGGTTTTGCCCAGGCCGATGAAGCGCACGTGGGCATGGTTGAGTTCGGGATGCAGCTCGGTGCGCTCTGCGCTTTGCGGCTCTGGAATCTCCAGTCGCCGTTGGATGGCAGCGGTCATGCTCAGCTTTCCCAGCCGGCTTGATAGAGCTTGCCGTGAGCTTTATCCAGTGCGGCGCGCACCGCGGGTGAGTGCTGGTAGATGTCGACGAACTTGATCAGGCGCGGGTCGGTTTTGCTCTTCGGCTGGATCACGAACTGAATCACGTATTCCTTGTGATCGAGGCCGTCGAACAGCAGCGCGGAGCCCGCATCGAAGGTTTTCGACAAGCGAATGTAGGCCGGGTAGCCCTGCACCAGATCGGCATCGTCATAGGCGCGTACCAGTTGCACGGCTTCGACCTGGAGGATCTTGATTTTTTTCGGGTTGGCGATGATGTCTTCTTCGGTGGCCTTGTAGCCGACACCGGGCTTGAGGGTGATCAGGCCGGCCTTGGCCAGCAGTTGCAAGCCTCGACCGCTGTTGATCGGGTCGTTGGCGATGGCCACGCTGGCGCCTTGCGGCAGTTCGTCAAAATTTTTGTACTTCTTCGAGTAGAGGCCGACGTTGTTGATGATCCCGGGCGCGAACGGCACGAGGTCGAAACCCGAGGCGGCCTTGGCGTTTTCCAGGAACGGGATGTGCTGGAAGTAGTTCACGTCGATGTCGCCGGCGGCGAGGCTGACGTTTGGTGCGATCCAGTCGCTGAACTCCACCAGTTCGACTTTCAGGCCTTGTCTGGAGGCCTCTTCGACAGCCGCTTCAAGGGGAATGGCGAAGGCAGCGGTGGTGCCGATTTTCAGCGGCGCGTCGGCGGCGAAAACTGCAGAGCTGAACAGGCCGAGGGCCAGGGCCAGTGCTTTGACTGGGTGAGAGAGGTAGTGCTTTTTCATGATGAGTTATCCAGTCAGTGCATAAGGTTTGTGTTGTTTGGTCGGGCCTCTTCGCGAGCAAGCCCGCTCCCACATTTGGAATGCATTCCCCTGTGGGAGCGGGCTTGCTCGCGAAGCTTTTAGCGGCGGTAAGTCGAGCCCGTATGTTGCTCAGGCAGATGCGCCTCCTGCTGAAACAGCTTTTCGCGCAAGGTCCCATCGTCATAAGCCGTCTTGTACGACCCCCGCCGCTGCAACTCGGGAATCACCAGCTCAATGAAATCCTCATAGCTTTCCGGTGTGACGATGCGGGTCAGGTTGAAGCCATCCAGCCCGGTTTCGGCGATCCACGATTCCAGCTCATCCGCCACTTGCTGCGGTGAGCCGACCACGGTGATGTAGCGACCGCCGAGGGCGTGTTGTTCGAGCAATTTGCGCCGGGTCCAGTCGTTGTTTTGCAGGTGCTTGGTGGCGGACTGGATCGCGTTGCTCTTCACGTACTGGATCGGCTCGTCGATTTCATAGTGGGAAAAATCGATCCCGGTGGACGCCGAGAAATGCGCCACGCCGGCCTCGGCACTGGCGTAGCTCAGGTACTCGGCGTGCTTGGCCCAGGCCAGTTCTTCGGTGGCGCCGACGATCACGTTCAGGCCCATGAACACCTTGATGTCCTCGGGATTGCGCCCGGCTTCGACGGCGCTGGCACGGACCTTGTCCACCTGAGCCTTGGTCGATGGCTTGTTCTGGCCGCTGATGAACACGCACTCGGCATGTCGCCCGGCGAACAGCAAGCCGCGATCCGAACTGCCGGCCTGGAACAGCACCGGTGTGCGTTGCGGCGAGGGTTCGCAGAGGTGATAGCCTTCGACCTGATAGAACTCGCCCTTGTGCTCGACCTTGTGCACTTTCTCAGGCTGCGCATAGATCCGCTGCTGTGGATCGTTCAGCACCGCGCCGTTTTCCCAGCTGCCTTCCAGGAGTTTGTAGAGCACCTCCAGGTACTCGTCGGCCTGGTCATAACGACGGTCATGCTCGACCTGTTCGCGCAGGCCCATGGCCTTGGCGGCGCTGTCGAGGTAGCCGGTGACGATGTTCCAGCCGACCCGGCCACGGCTGAGGTGATCCAGCGTCGACAGGCGTCGGGCGAACAGGTACGGCGCTTCGTAGGTGAGGTTGGCGGTCAGGCCGAAACCGAGGTTTTTCGTCACCGCGGCCATGGCCGACACCAGCAACAGCGGGTCGTTGACCGGCAGCTGGATCGACTCTTTCAACGGCACGTCCACCGAATTCTGGTAGACGTCGTAGACCCCGACGATGTCGGCGATGAACAGGCCGTCGAACAGCCCGCGCTCAAGCAATTGCGCCAGTTCGGTCCAGTATTCGATCGTGTTGTAGCGGGTGGACGTGTCGCGCGGGTGCGTCCACAAACCGTGGTTGATGTGCCCGATGCAGTTCATGTTGAAGGCATTGAGCAGGATCTTCTTTTTAGCCATTCAGATGGTCCCCCGCAGTGGCGGGTTTTCATCGTTGAGGTAGTAGTTGCCCACGGCGTGGTACTTCCAGCGCACCGGGTCGTGCAGGGTGTGCACCCGGGCGTTGCGCCAGTGGCGGTCGAGACCGTGTTCGATCAAGGTCGCCTGGCTGCCGGCCAGTTCGAACAGCGTGCTGCCGGCGGCCAGGGAGATTTCGGTGCTCAGGGCGCGGGCTTCGGCGACGGCAATCGATGCGGCTGCGACGGTTTTTGCATTTGTATCGGCCTGGGCTTTGTCGAGGTATTCGCCGGCACGCTCCAGCAGTGCCTCGGCGGCGTGCAGACGAATGCTCAGGCGGCCGAAACTCTTGAGGGTCAGTGGATCGTCCGTGGCTTTTTCGTGCGTGGCGTCGATCCACGGCCGGGTTTTGCTGCGCACGAAGTGCAGCGCATCCTCATATGCAGCGCGGGCGATGCCGGTGTCGATGGCGGCATGGAGAATCTGCGCCAGCGGGCCGACCGGGGTCGGGCGTTCGAAGGCGCTTTGAAAGGGGATGACATCTTCGGCCGCGACGTAGACATCTTCGAACACCACCGAACCGCTGCCGGTGGTGCGCTGGCCGAAGCCGCTCCAGTCATCGATCACTGTCAGGCCTTTACTGTTGCGCGGGACGAACGCCAGATGCTGTACGCCGTTTTCATCCACCACTGAGGTGGGAATGCGCTGGGCATAAATCGCACCGGTGGCGTAGAACTTGCGGCCATTGATGCGATAGCCGCTGCCATCGCGGGTCAGGCTGGTGAGGCGATCGTGGGCGGTTTTGGTGCCGAGTTCGGCGAGGGCATTGCCGAAGCGCTGGCCGGCCAGCACTTCGGCATAAAGTCGTTTTTTCTGCTCATGGCTGCCGTTCACGCGCAGCACTTCGAGGGCATAAAAATGGTTCTGCGGAATTTGCCCCAGCGAGCCGTCGGCCTGGGCGATCAGGGCGATGACCTTGGCCAGGGTGACGTTGGAAACACCGGCGCCGCCATATTCCTTTGGCACGCTGATGCCCCACAGGCCCGAGCGGGAAAACACCTCCAGTTCGGGGTGTGGCAAACGGCGTTCACGGTCGCGTGTGGCGCTGTCACGTTTGAAATCTTCGGCCAGATCGCTGGCGACAATCAGGGCTTGCTCATCGCTGGTGATGACCGCGACGTGTTGAGAAATGCTCATGTGCTTCTCCAGATGTCTGGTCGTTAAATCCAGGAATGACGATTAGGCCGCGTGCCGTTGAGGCGATAGGCGCCGATGGCGTGATACTTCCAGCGCACCGGATCGTGCAGGGTGTGCACCCGGGCATTGCGCCAGTGGCGGTCGAGGTTGAATTCGGCGAGGGTGGCGCGGCTGCCGGCCAGTTCGAGCAGCTTTTCGCTGGCCTGCAACGAAATCTCGGTGGTCAGCACTTTGGCTTCGGCCACGGCAATCGAGGCGCGGGCGGCGGACTCGGAGGTGAGCGGTGCGGCGCTGACTTCATCGAGCACCTGCCCGGCCTTGCGCAGCAGCGCTTCGGCGGCGTGCAGTTCGATTTTCAGTTTGCCGATATCGGCGATCACATACAGGTCATCGCTGGCCCGCTCGACCTTGGCGTCGATCCACGGCCGGGCGCGGGTTTTCACGAAGTCGATGGCGTCGTCGATGGCGCCCCGGGCGATACCGGCGTCGATGGCCGCCTGAATCAGTTGGGAGACGGCGCCCTGGATGTTCGGCGTGTCGTTGATCCGCCAGTTATCCACCACCAGTTCGGGATCGACCTGCACGTTGTTGAGCAAAATCGTGCCGCTGGCGGTGGTGCGCTGACCAAAGCCGGACCAGTCATCGACGATGCGCAATCCCGGCGTGCCGCGACGGATGAACGCCAGCACTTGTTTGCCGTCGCCGTTCAATGCCTTGACCGCGACCCAATGGGCGAACAGCGCACCGGTGGAATAGAACTTCTGGCCGTTGAGGACGCCGTCGGCGGTGAGGCGCGCCTTCAGTTCCAGGGTGTTTTTGGTGCCGCGTTCCGGCCCGGCATTGCCGATGCGCCAGCCATCCAGGACGCTTTTGAACAGTTGCCTTTTCTGCGCTTCGGTGGCGCTGCCGAGGATCAGGTTAAGAATGCCGAACTGGTTTTGCGGGATCTGCCCAAGCGCCGGGTCGGCGGCGGAAATGATCGCGAAGACCTCGGCCAGGGTGACGAACGAAACCTGCGGGCCACCGTACTCGCGGGGGATGGAAATGCTGCCCAGGCCGCTGCGGGTGAACAGTTCGATTTCAGACCATGGGAGCTTGCGCAACTGGTCACGTTTGGCCGCTTGCAGGCGCGCAACGTGCGCCAGTTCCTGGGCCGCCTTGATGGCTTGGGCGTCGTTGCGCAAGATTTGTGCGGGCAACAACAACGGGGCGATGTCCAGGTCACTCTGGACGATTGCATCTGCCAGACTGGACATCAGTGCCACTCCTTGGCTGCTCGCAATGCCCTGGCGATCTGCACTGGGGTGATTGTGTTCCGGACCATACCTACCTCACATCTCATGGAAGCGCCGCTTGTGGCCGCGCATGAAAACAAGAATGTCCGGTGGTCCGGTTCATATACCCTAAACGTGTATAAATATTTTATGAACTAACTTTTAGGAATATTGATAGAAGGGTGTTCTGTGGGGGGCGCAATCCCTGTGGCGAGGGGGCTTGCCCCCGTTCGGCCGCGCAGCGGCCGCAAAGCCTGCTTACGCGATGTCCTGATGGAGCGAAGTTGCATATTTTGGGACGCTTCGCGTCCAACGGGGGCAAGCCCCCTCGCCACAACAACACTATGGGCACAGTCACTGCCGCCGCTGTCTGCAGGGTTCAGCGGCCTTGAGGTGCTGTTTCTTCGGGACTTTCAGATAAGGATTGGCGCAACCGATCTTCAGCGTGCGGGCCGGTGCCCAGCGGGAGTTGTTGCCCACCCTGTCGAGAATGCAGTACGTCACTTCCAGCCGCAGATCTTCGCCGGCTTCGAGGATGATGGCCGGCGGTATCCAGACCTGGATCGGCTGGCCTACATCGGCGGACTTGAGCGGTGGCAGATCCAGGCGCACATCGCCCCAACGCAGGGTGATCTCGTCGTCGACGGCCATGTTCAGGTACGGCTCGATGGTCAAGGGAACACCGCGTTTGACCTGGCTCGGATTGACCCCCTGACGGCAAATCGCCTCGGGAATGCTCACCGGTGCCAGGCACTGGTTTTCATCGCCGCACAGCGCCGAGGGTTGGCCGCCTGGACAGTCGAGTTTGATCTGCACGTTTTGGCTGGCCGATACCGCCGGGCCCCGGCCAATCTGCATGACCCGGTAGTGAATGCGCGAGGTACCGTTGGCGACAAAACTCTCAGGCACTCGCAACTGCACCGGTCGGCCGACATCGCTGGCCGTCAGCACGCGGGAGGCCACGTAGCAGTTGTCCCAGAACAGTTCGATCAGGTCTCCTGCGTCCATGGCGGGGTAGGGCGCCACATCGATCAGCAGGTGCGCCGCGCAGGTGACGTTGATGCCGGCCTTGTTGGATTGCGCCAGGGTCGGGGCTGCAAGCCCGGATTTGTTCGAGGTGCTATTCATGAAGTCTCCTTGAAGTCTTGCAACGAAGTCCGTTTCTGGAATATCAAAACCAATAATCGAACAGAAAAACCATTCATTATTTTGATTGGAAATAATGATTTAAATGAGATTGGAATTGCTGGTTGGAGACTAGATAAGAGTCAGAGAGATCAGGTGTCAATAAGAATTGTTAGTTATGGGTGGTGTGTGATGCTATTCAGAAAGTTCCTACGGCTCCAAGTAAGTAAACCATGTCTGTGCGTCGAATTTTTCTGCTGAAAGCGCGGAAATATGGGCGAATTGGTGCAGGTCGTGGGCGCCGTCTTACGACAGAGGATCTGGTTGAATTGGCATGGCTTAATTGCCGTGATGCATATATTTGTACCGTGCACGCGTACAGGATATGCATGTTAAGTAGATGAGTTTTATTTGATATTAATGGGGTGTGTGTCGAGGGGTGTCACTTCCATCCATGGAAGTTTACCGTTGTTGCGCAGGGTTATTAGTTGTGAGCGTTATTCAGGAACTTGCTCAGGAATTGCCGAGTTCGCTCTTCTTTCGGATTGGCAAACAACGCCTTCGCTTCGCCTTGTTCGACGATCACGCCCTTGTCGAAAAACACCACACGGTTGGCCACGTCCCGGGCAAAACCCATCTCGTGGGTGACGATCACCATGGTGCGTTTCTCTTCGGCCAGGCCACGGATGGTCGCCAATACCTCGCCCACCAGTTCCGGGTCGAGGGCCGAGGTCGGCTCATCGAACAGGATCACTTCGGGCTCCATTGCCAGCGCCCGGGCAATCGCCACGCGCTGTTGCTGGCCACCGGAGAGGCGACGCGGGTAAGCGTCCTCCTTGCCCGCCAGACCGACCTTGGCCAAGAGTTTTTTACCCAGGGCTACAGCATCGGCGTGCGGGGTCTTCTTGACCACGATCGGGCCTTCGATGACGTTTTCCAGGGCGGTGCGATGGGGGAACAGGTTGAAGTTCTGGAACACGAAGCCCACGTGCTGGCGCAAACGTCGCACCAGGCTCTGCTGCTGGTTCAGGGGACGGCTGGTATCGATCTCGATATCGCCGACCTTGATCCGGCCGCTGGTGGGTTCTTCCAGAAAATTCAGGCAGCGCAGGAAGGTGGTCTTGCCCGAACCGCTAGGGCCGATGATCGCGACCACCTCGCCTTCCTTGACCTCAAGATCGATGCCATTGAGCACGACTTGACCCTTGAACTGCTTTGTCAGTTTTTCCACGACAATCATTGGGTCAGGACTCCTGGTCGTGCCGATTGACCCGCGCTTCCAACTGGTTCTGCAGGTGCGACAGCACCGTGGCCAGGACCCAGTAGATCAGTGCGGCGGCAAGATACATGGTGAAGATTTCGAAGGTACGGGCGGTGATCAGTTGGGCCTGACGGAACAGCTCCGGCACCTGGATGGTAGCGGCCAGCGCCGTGTCCTTGACCAGCGAAATGAAGCTGTTGCCCAGCGGCGGCAATGCGGTGCGCATGGCCTGCGGCAGGATGGCCCGGCGCAGGGTTTGCGCGCGGGTCATGCCGATACTGGCAGCGGCTTCCCACTGGCCGCGCTCGATGGAGCTGATCGCGGCACGCAGGATTTCGCAGGCGTAGGCGGCCATGTTCAGCGAGAAGCCGATCAGGGCCGCTGGCAGCGGATCAAGTTCCAGACCCAATTGCGGCAAGCCGTAATAGATCACGAACAGTTGCACCAGCAACGGCGTGCCGCGAAAGAACGACACGTAGATGCGGGCGATCCAGCTCACCAGTTTGAAGCGCGACAGGCGCATCAGCGCCAGGCCGAACCCCATCACCAGGCCGAAGAACATCCCGCCCAGGCTGAGGATGACCGTGTAGTACGCGCCCTTGAGCAGAAAGGGCACGGAGTCCAGTGCGAGTTGGAAAGCTTCTTCCATTATTGAGTGACGTCAGCGTTGAAGTATTTTTCCGAGAGCTTTTTCAGGGTGCCATCGGCGCGCAGCTTGTCGATCGCCTTGTTCACCGCGGCCAGCAGTTCAGGCTCGCCTTTGCGCAGGGCAATGCCGGCTTCCTGACGGGAGAACGCGTCACCGGCGGCGGTGGTGTCCTTGGCCTTCTTGGCGTATTCCAGCGCGGCCAGGCGGTCGATCAGAATGGCGTCGATACGGCCGACACGCAGGTCCTGGAACTTGGTCGGATCATCTTCATAGGTGCGGATGTCAGCGGTCGGCACATTGGTTTTCACCCACTCTTCGTAGTTGGTGCCCAAGCCTACACCGACTTTCTTGCCACCCAGGTCGGCAGCGGTCTTGATGTTCAGCTCGGCGGCCTTCTTGGTCAGCACCAGCGCCTGGATACCGGAAACAGTGTACGGCTCGGAGAAGTCATACTTCTTCTTGCGCTCTTCGGAGATGGTCACCTGGTTGATCACGGCGTCCAGACGCTTGGATTCCAGGGCCGCGAGGATGCCGTCCCATTTGGTCGGTTGCAGTTTGACCTTGACGCCCAGCTCTTTGGCCAGGGCTTCGGAGAACTCGACTTCGAAGCCGGTCAGTTTGCCGTCGGCATCGACGAAACTGAACGGTGGATAAGTGCCTTCCAGGCCAACGTTGATCACGCCGGCGTCTTTGATTTTTTGCAGTTGCTCACCGGCAACGGCTTGGCCAATCAGGCCGGCGCTCAGTGCCAGGCCCAGCGAGCCCACCAGCAGATTGCGACGTAGTGCGGAAAAATTCATGACAAGCCCCTGTGTTTTCTTATGGAAGACGCTTTAGGAAAGTTGGCAAATTCGGGAATTCAGCGACAGCGCTATCCTGCCTTAAAGCAGCGTATGCGTCTCTCGGGAAATTCGCCTGTAGCATGACTATATGATGGCGTTTTTAGATTGGAAAATAATAGTTATTCTTCTGGTTATTCCATTTTTGAATAACTTGCGTTTTTTACTGTAGGAGCGAGCTTGCTCGCGATGGTCGTCAACGATAACGCGGGCAACCTGACAC